>JAPUIP010000503.1 GCA_027296925.1 Candidatus Poribacteria bacterium
CGGACTGTCCAAGGATTGCACAGGCGTAATAGTATTGATCGGTGCTGACCATGCCAATGTTAATGACATCTGCACCACTTTCCATCAGTCCTCGCGTCAGCGCGTCGAAGATTTGAGGGCTGGAAAGCCGCATGTCTCGGCCAACAATGACCTGGTCAACTTTGAGAAATGTCACGAAGGCACGACCGATCGCGTGTGCAACCGCTTCGTTCAACTCATCGGGGTAAACTCCCCGAATGTCATACGCTTTGAAGATTTCCGGATTCACTTTCATCTTTACGGTTCCTTCACTTTAGATCAGATTCGATTCCTAATGCAGAGAGGAAAACAATGGCAGTTCAAGTGCTTAAACCGCGTATTCGAGGCTTCATCTGCACTAATGCACACCCAATTGGATGCCATCAGAATGTGCAAAATCAGGTTAATTATATCAGAAAAAACGTTAAAATGAAACAGACAGATCTGAATGTGCTCGTGGTCGGCGCATCGGCCGGATACGGGCTTGCATCGCGGATTGCACTCACATGGGCTTACGGCGCCAAAACGATTGGGATTTTCTACGAGCGTCCGGCTGATGCAAGGCGTACTGCGACGGCGGGCCTCTATAACGCTGCGGCATTCCATCAACTCGCGCAGCAGGACGGATACGTCGCTGAAAGCATCAACAGCGATGCGTTCTCCGATGACGTCAAGCGAGACGCCATCGATCGCATCAAGCGTCTCATGGGGAAGATCGATCTGCTCGTTTATAGCATCGCGGCGCCGAGGCGTATCCACCCGCGAACTGGAGCCGAGCATCATTCGGTCTTGAAGCCGATCGGTGAATCTTACACCGGAAGAACCATCGATCTCAACCGCGGGACTATCACTGAGGTCACCCTCGAGCCGGCAAACGAAACGGAGGTCGCGGATACCGTTGCGGTGATGGGCGGGGAAGATCTGGAATTCTGGGTCGATGCGCTATTCGCTGAGAATCTCCTCGCTCAAGGTTCGAAGGTGGTGGCTTACTCCTACATTGGGCCAGAGGTAACATGGCCAATCTATCGCAGTGGGGCAATCGGCAAAGCGAAGGAAGATCTGGAACACCGCATCAACAATCTGGATGGACGACTCGCCACTGAACTTGGCGGACACGCCTATCTATCTATCAACAAGGCGATTATCTCGCAAGCCTCCATGGCGATTCCCGTCGTTCCCCTTTACATGAGCATCCTCAACGACATCATGGATGCAGAAGGCGTTAACGAAGATCCGATTGCACAGATGGCGCGGCTTTTTACGGCGCACTTGGGGCCGGATCAGACGCCGACGCTTGACCCGGCACGCCGCATTCGACTTGATGATCTTGAGCTCCGCTTGGACATCACCGCCGCAGTCATGGATCGGTGGGGGCGGATTCACACCGATAATTTCCGAGACCTTTCGGACTATGACGGTTTGAAGCGCGGTTTTCGCAACCTGTTTGGCTTTGAGGTAG
Source organism: Candidatus Poribacteria bacterium (assembly GCA_027296925.1). Lineage (GTDB taxonomy): Bacteria > Poribacteria > WGA-4E > WGA-4E > PCPOR2b > JAPUIP01. Next base: position 1,478 of record JAPUIP010000503.1, read on the forward strand.
ACGGCGTCGATTATGATGAAGCCGTGGAAACGGAGGTAAGCCTTCCGTAGGGCTTCAGTTCAAAGTGAAGAAGCTTGTGCTGCCTGTGCCGCCTGTCCCGAGCTTCGAGGTAAGCTTCGAAGTATGATGAGTGAAAAGCGAGAGAAGCCCCTCGGTATCTACATCCTCCGTACTCGAAAAGCTTGCCCTAGGCTGATAGGGTTCAGAGATTTAATTTACTTACGACAGCAGTCTATCCCTTTTTAGTTGGCGATATTCCCAAATTCCGCTGACATTTTTTGGTTGACAACGATGGGGGAATGCATATCATGGAAATGACGGTTAGCCAGAGATGGTGATTTGTATTCACGTTACTGTATAGAAAGGAGTTAACAATGGCTAATATTTTAGCGAATACGGGCGGAGGCGCCGAACTCCTGGAGTATGGCGTCCGCCACGTTCAGGTACCTGCCCCTGACCTAGACAAAGTCGAGGAAGTGCAGGCAGATCTAAAAGCGAAAGGGCTCAGCGCGATTGGGCTGACGGCGATGTATCTGGAAGAGGACAGTGTTGCCACTCCGGCGGTGACTCAGGCATGGATTAACGCCTTCGACGCGGCAGTCAAGATGAACGTGAATCTCGCACTCAGCAGCATCAAAGCCGAAGAAGAATTGCGAGAGAAGGTGTGTGACTGGCTAAAAACGATGGGCGATGAGGCTGCCAAACGCGGTATCACCGTCGCACTCGAAACGCACCCGTCACTCCTGCATAATGCCGATGTTGCCTTAAAAACCATGGAGGCGACAAACCATCCGAATATCAGAATCAACTTCGACACAGGAAACATCAGCTTCTACACGGACGGCGCCGACGCGGTCGAAGAATTGGAAAAAGTCGCGGAGTACGTCGTCAGCACCCATCTGAAAGACCACAGCGGCAACTTTCAGGAATGGGAATTTGGCACACTCGGCACAGGCGCTGTGGATTTCGCGGGTATCCGTCGCGTTCTTGAAGCGGTCAATTTTCAAGGACCGTGGATCGTGCAGGCCGGCGGAGATCTGACGGAATCATTTGCTTATCTGCATCGTCTCGGATACGGGGCGTAATCCAGCCCGGCTGTCAGGAAAAGGAGAGAGCGGATCAAATATGCCAAACACTCCGTGCGCAAAGACTGACTCATTCTGGACATTTGAACACACGGCCTGGGAGCGTAGCGCTGCGCCCTACCATCGCTTGTGGACCCGTCTTACCATTCAAGCGGTCGAGCCGCTTCTCTCGGCGGTCAGTGTACACGATGGCATGTATCTGCTCGATGTCGCAACGGGGCAGGGAAATGTGGCACAAGCAAAGCAGCAGCGCAGCGAGGCGCTCGTGTGGTTGGCGTGGATTTCTCTGGAGCGATGCTCACCGAAGCCCAGAAGCAATACCCTCACGTTGAATTCCGCGAAGGAGATGCCGAAGTGTTGCCCTTCTCCGATGACAGCTTTGAGGCGGTCGTTATCAATTTCGGGTTATTACATTTTGGACAGCCGGAAAAAGCCTTGACGGAAGCGTATCGCGTTCTCCGACGTGGCGGAAAGATCGGTTTCACGGTTTGGGCAAACCCCGAAGCAGCGATCGGATTTCAGATTATGCTTGAGGCGATTGAGACACACGGCACATCCGATGTGCCCCTGCCAGAAGGTCCTCCCTTCTTCCGTTTCAGTGAGCCGACCGAGAGTCAACGCACGTTGCTAGCAGTTGGCTTTGCAGACGCCCAAGCAGTCACGGTTCCGCTCATCTGGCGGCTGGATTCCGCCGTAGATCTCTTTGTGGCGTTCTATGAAGGGACCGCACGAACCGGCGGGCTCCTCCGTGCCCAATCCGGTGACGCCTTGAATGCTATCCGTACTACCGTTTTAGACGCCGCCAAAGGGTATGAAAAAGAGGGGGGTGTGGAAATCCCCATGCCAGCCATCCTCGCATCGGCGGTCAAGCCTTGAAGAGACGTGGCGAGGCAAATCAACGAGGTGCTTGCGCTGACAGAAGAGACCAAACGTCCCAACCTGCTCTATATTCATTCGGATCAGCATAACCCGGCCGTTACCGGCTGCTACGGTGATCCGTTGGTGCAGACGCCAAATCTTGACAGATTGGCCGCTCAGGGGGTATGTTTTACAGATGTCTACTGTCCATCGCCGGTCTGTGTGCCATCACGGATGTCGATGTTGACGGGCCAATACCCCCATGAGACTGAGGTGTGGACGAACAGCCACATCCTCGACTCCGGCATTCCCACATTGGCACACGCGATGGGCGCAGCCGGGTACCATCCGGTGCTGATCGGCCGGATGCATGCGCTGGGGCCCGACCAGTTGCACGGCTATGCGGAACGGCTGGTCGGCGATCACGGCTCTAATTATCCCGGCAACGGCGCGGCACCGAAAAATCTGCGTGCCAGTCTGCAAAACTCGGGCGCCGGCCAGAGTGGCTACCAGGTCCATGACGAGGACGTGACAGCCGCAACGGTGGACTACCTAAATCGGTTGGGCGTTCGGAAGCGGGCCGGCCAGCTTCAGGAGCCATTCTGTCTGTCGGTCGGATTCATGCTTCCGCATTCCCCCTATGTCGCGCGTCAAGCCGACTACGACCGCTATCGGGATGTGATGACGCTACCCCAAAATCCTGACCCGTTCTCCGATACCCTCCATCCCTACTTCAGGTGGTGGCGGCAATGGTGTGGAACCGAAGCGGTGCCGGAAGCGGAGGTGCTTCGGGCCCGCGCCGCCTACTGGGCGTTGGTGACGCGGATGGATGCGATGATTGGCGAGATTCTGGCTGCGCTTCGGAAGAACGACTTTTTGGAGAACACGCTCATCCTGTATAGCTCGGACCATGGGGACCAGGTGGGCGAACACGGACTCTGGATGAAACGGACCTTCTACGAGGGGTCGGTCAAGGTGCCGGCGATTCTGTCATGGCCGGGTGCGCTACCGGAAGGCATCCGGTGCGACCGCGTGCTCAGTTCGCTGGATTTGAACGCGACGATGCTGGATGCGCTTGGTGTACCGGCGCTCCCACATTCTCACGGTAGAAGTGTACTGCCGCTGCTACGCGGTGAGGATGCGGCATGGGAAGACGTTGCCTTTTCCGAGTATTGCACCTACGAGGGCTGCCTTCACCGCATGATCCGCCGCGACGCGTGGAAGCTGAATTACTACCACGGGCAGCCGTCCCAACTTTTCAATCTGGCGGAAGACCCCCATGAACTGAACGATCGCGCGTCAGAACCGAGTTGCCGGCGGATGCGGGAAGAATTGACAGCCGAGGTTCTAGCGGGATGGGATGCGGAGGCGATTGCTGCGAAGATGACGCAAAAACGGGCGGATGTGGAGATCATCCGGGCCTGGGCAGACCACACCCAGCCGAAAGACCAATTTCGTTGGGGACGCCTCCCGGAGATGGACTATCTGGCATGAAAAAGCCGCTCCCATCCGAATCCGCCCACGAGCCCCAGGTCCCGCCATATCAGCCTGAGCGAACCGCGATGTGGGCGTTTTATGGCGGCACGTTCCTCTATTGGGCCGCGCTATATGTCTACTCGCCGATTCTGTCGGTGTACGCGGATTCGCTGGGCGCCTCGTTCACAACGGTGGGCATGGTTGTCGGCGCGTACGGCTTCGTGCAAATGCTGCTGAGAATTCCGCTGGGGATTTGGTCAGACCGGTTGGGACGGCGCCTGCCCTTTCTTTACGCCGGTCACCTCTTCAACTTCGTCGGATGTTTGGGTCTTGCCTTGGCGCCCTCGGCGATGTTTCTCGTCGTGTTTCGCGGCGTTCTCGGCATTAGCGCTGCCACATGGGTTGCCTTCACCGTGCTCTATGCCAGCTACTTTCCACCCGACCAAACCCCCAAAGCCATGGGCATTATCACCGCCATCAATGGCATCTCGCTGATCGTCGTCAACGGGCTCGGCGGTCAAATTGCTCAGATTTGGGGAATGGTAGCCACCTTCTATGTAGGTGCCGGTTTGGCGATTATCGGTCTCGTCGCGACGGTGCCAATCACGGAAAATCGCGTAAACCGGAAGCCTCCCACACTTCGACAGATATGGCCGGTCATCACGCACCCGGCGCTCCTGATTACCGCGTCGATTACCGCCCTCAGCCAGTACGCGTTCTGGGGCACTACATTTAGCTTTATTCCGCTCTATGCCGATAGTCTCGGCGCAAGCAAATCGACCCTTGGCGTTATTGGGATGAGCTCGCTGGTGCCTTACACCCTAACCGCGCTGGCGAACCACCACTTTGCACGGTGGCTGGGCGAGAATCGTGCGGTTTTCGCAGGGATGCTTGTGATGGCGGCGATGGCAGTTGCTGTCCCCCGGATTAACCATGTGCCCTTGCTGGCGATTTCTCAAGGCGTAAGCGGATTTGGACGTGGCATTGTATCCCCCTTGCTCATGGGACTGAGCATCCGGAGTGTCTCCGGTGAAGACCGCGCGACTGCAATGGGTGTGTTCCAGGCGGTCTACGCGATCGGCATGTTCTCTGGACCACTGACCGCCGGTGCTGTTGCCGATGCCGTTGGACTTTCGGGTGCATTTATCATCTCAGGTACCGTCTCAGTTATCGCCGCAGTGGCCGCCTTAATCTTGCTGAAACGGTGAAAATGTGAATGCCAAGGATGGTTCATATTCCACAACAATTCGGTGGATACTTTATTTAGGTTACCCGCAAATTTCGCGAAATTTGCGGGAATGATAAATGGAAGAATGCCAGTCGGGACGCGCATTCATGTCGAATTCCAAATGGTGCATTTCAACCGGAAAATGCACCGTTTCACGACTTTTGCGGAAGAGCCCATTTTAGCGTGGATGTGAATCTGACTTTGTGCTAAAATGCGCATGTAAAAAATCAAGCGCGAAGGATGTGTCCAACTCACCCGTCTGGACTTTCCCTTTGCACAAATTCTTAAAGTAGGAGTCAGTCGTTACCATACAATCAATGAAAACATCACCGAACTGTCCAACCTATGAATCAATTGGTGTTCGACCATTAATCAATTGTCGAGGAACCTTTACAATCATTAGCGGATCCGTCATTCTACCAGAGGTCCGCCAGGCGATGGATCTCGCATCACGACGCTATGTCCATATCGAAGAACTGATGGAAAAAGCCGGCGCCCGAATCGCTGAATTGATGCAGTGTGAATGGGGTTTGGTCACCAATGGTTGTGCTTCGGCGCTATGCCAAATTACAGCCGCCTGTGTCGCGGGAAGCGACCCCGAAAAGATGATGCGGCTCCCCGACACATCAGGTATGAAGAACGAGGTGATCGTCCAATCCTGTCATCGACACGTCTATGATCACGCGGTCCGTATGGTCGGCGTCAAAATGATTGAGGTCGAAACGAAAGCCGACCTCGAAGCCGCGCTCAGCGATCGGACGGCGCTGTTATTAATCTTTGGCGATGCCGCCGAACGTGGCAAGATTACAGTCAAAGAGATGGCCGATATTGGTCGAAAACATGGCATTCCGAGTTTCGTTGACGCGGCGGCCGAGCGTCCGGATGTACCGAACTGGTATCTTGAGCAAGGTGTGGATGCCGTCGGTTATAGTGGTGGCAAATGTCTGCGCGGGCCTCAGTCCTCCGGTCTGGTCTTGGGGCGCAAGGATTTACTCCAGGCCGCGTTTCTCAACGGAGCGCCACATCACGCTTTGGCGCGTCCCATGAAAGCCGGTAAAGAGGAGATTATGGGACTTTTGGCGGCAGTGGAGCAGTGGGTCAAAAGAGACCATGAGACGGAGTGGAAGGAATGGGAAAGACGTCTGGGAGTTATCGCGGACGCCGTGAAGCCTCTTGAGTCTGTGACGACCTCCATCCGTCAGCCGGGCAGGTCGAACGTCACCCCCGTACTTGAGATTCGATGGAATGTTGAGTCGATGGGCATCAACGGTACGGAGGTCGGTGACCAGTTGTCGGCCGGCAACCCACGCATTGAGCTCCCAAGCAGTCCGGAGGGTGTTTCCATCAACCCGTATATGATGGAAGAAGGCGAAACCCAAATTGTCGCAGACCGCCTGCAAGCGATACTCAATCAGGCATAAAACTGAAATGGGGATGAGCAATGCATGATTTGAATGGTGATTGGGAAATACGGATTCAATTTCTCCTCGGGGAAGCGCAGCACCGCCTGCGGGTCGAGCAGGAAGGTGAAACGCTAAAGGGAGTTTACTATTCCCAGTACAGCCAGCAGCCATTACAGGGGCACGTACAAGGTAATGCGTTGCAAATACAGACAGAAATTCCCCATGAGGGTCAGCGCGTTGGCTATCTCTTCAAAGGCACAATCCGCGACGATGGAATGCAAGGAGAGGTGGGGCTGGGTGAGTACTGGCAGGCAACATGGAAAGCCCAAAAGCAGTAGTGAGGACTCATGCCGTGTCAAGAAATGCTGTCGCCACGCAGGATATTATCGAAGGACTCCGGAAGATGGGGTTGAGAGCAGGGGATGGGGTGATGGTCCATAGCTCGCTTTCCAGTATGGGCTATGTGGAGGGCGGGCCGGATACGGTCGTCGAGGCCTTTCTCTCCGTCCTGGGCCCTGAGGGCACCCTGATGGTGCCCACCTTTACTCACAGTGGCACCGAGTATTTCGATCCCCTTTCATCGCCTTCCAAAAACGGGGCGATTACGGAAGCGGTGCGCCGACATTCCCGGGCCATTCGCAGCCTGCACCCCACGCACGCTGTTACGGTGATTGGCCCGGAAGCCACCAATCTGGTGTGCGACGATCTCCAGCGCGGTCCCCTCGGCGTGGATTGCGCCCTCGACCGCCTCGCCCAACGGGGTGGCTGGATTCTCCTGCTGGGCGTCGATCACCAGACCAACTCAACCATCCATCTCGGTGAGGCTTACGCCGGCGATCCAGATCGCCACAGCAAGTGGAGTCCAGGAAATCCCAAGCAGGTCATCCTGAACCACCCCGACCACGGTGAAATGGAGGTTCTGATCACTTCAATGATGGGCAGTACGGTGGCGTTTGAGCGGATGGAAAATGCGCTACGGGAGCGTGACCAAATTATCGACGGTCGAATTGGAAATGCGACATGCCAGTTGATGCGAGGGCAGCATGTCATTGACGCCGCGGTGGACATCTTGCGCCCCATCTTTGGAAATAACACGTAGCAGAATCCCCGCTCCATCATCTCGAAATGGGTAAAACTCGCCTTCGGAGGCGTACCTTCCGCGCACGTCCTGGATGATGACGGCATAGCCCCGTCGAGCAAAGAATTCCGGCGAACCGACTGAATTCTCAGAACCCCCTTCCTTGTTGTATGGCGTACGCTCCAGCAGCACCGGATACTTCCCTTCAACGGCGGGACGTGTGATGTTGGCGCGAAGGATGGTCCCATCCCGCATCCGAATCTCTCGATTCTTTTCATGGATTATCTCATACTGAGGCTTTGACAGTACCGCTTCCTTGACCATTCACTCCTCCTCTGACGCATGAAATTTATCGAATTGGGGATAGATGAGAATCGGCGTTTCTCCCTAGTGCACGTCGGCGGAAGTTCTTGCCCCACGCCGTGTAGGAGAGGAATCCCTTCCTCGAAGCAAAGCAGCCAATCGTCGAATGTGAAATCCCGAGTC
>JAPUIP010000504.1 GCA_027296925.1 Candidatus Poribacteria bacterium
GTCCTTCAGGGCGGGGAGTATGTCAAACTGCTTCGATAGCCCCCCTCTTGGTCGCCCCAACTTGGCTTACTATTACCCACAAGTCCTTGGATACAGAACGTAGTTGGTCTTTGACGCCCCGATTTTAGATCCGGGCGGAAGGTGTCCGCTCCTGAAACCGCTTCGGGAGGTCGGTTGCCCCCTCAAAGTTCGGGGCAAGTTTCCACGCCGGTGGACGAGGGGGCCGGAGGGTTAGGTTTGACCGCGATCCGGTGCTAACTGAAAAAGTCGTTTCACTGTTCATCATTTTGCCACAGGGGAGTCGCGGTGTCAAGTGCTATTTTTCAATCGGGGTCAATCAATGGAAGGGCGTTTTCCGCGGATCGAGGTGGGTAGATTCGTGGTGAGTGAAATTGGATGCACTTAATTCTTGACATGAGCCATTCTCCTTTACCCAAAGGACGACGACATTTCAGCGTTTCGTCTGTTTATCCGATAAATTGCCATCTTGGATATTTTTGGCGATTTCTAACGATAGCTAAAAAAAGCACCGGCTCGAATTCGTGAATTCTTGCCGGTGCTTTACGAACTATTCGTCACAGTTTCCTTGTCTGATGCCAATGCCGAGTATGCCAAGCATACCAATGCAGAACAGCAGGTAGGCACTCGGTTCGGGGAAGTCAGTCGTACACCTACACAAACTGCACTCAGACTTCGGCGACCACCGGATTCCGCAGGATACCGATTCCTGATATCTCAATTTCGACTACGTCGCCGGGAGCAATGGGACCAACCCCGGACGGGGTACCGGTCATAATCACATCGCTAGGCAGGAGGGTCATCACGTCGCTTATATAGGAAACTAGCCGAGCGACGGAAAACAGAAGATCTGACGTATTTGAATCCTGCTTCACATCGCCATTCAACCGCGTTTTAATATCGAGGTCGGTTGGATCTAAACCGGTTGCGAGCACGGGCCCAAGTGGACAAAACGTGTCGAATCCCTTGCCAAGCAACATACAGCCCATCTCCATTTCGGCAAACTGGATGACACGTTCACTGATGTCGTTACCACAGGTGTAGCCGAGCACGTAGTCCAGAGCATCCGCCTCCGATACACGTCGGGTTGGCTTTCCAATAACGACGGCAAGTTCACACTCGTAGTGTACCTCCTTGCCCTGATGAGGATAGACAATCGCATCTTCGGGGCCGATAACCGTCGTCGTAGGTTTCATAAACAGCATCGGAAAGGGGGGTGGCTCTTTGCCCGCCTCACGGGCGTGGGCAGCGTAGTTCAAACCGACGCCGATGACTCTCGGTGCCTCGACGGGCGACAGCACGCGCACCTTATCTAGATGCGTAACCGTACCACTCGTGTCCAGACTGTCGAAGGGTGAGCCGGTCAATTGGCGGATCGTTCCATCGTCATCCAGAATACCGTAACTTGTGTCTCCATCTGCGCTATAACGCAAAATCTTCATATTTGCATCTCCTTCTTGCGGTTTTTAACCTTGAAAGGTTTTGGGTTGTCACAACTGCGCACGTCGAACAGCCGCGCCCGCTGCATACTTTTCCACGGCGTCAGGGTCCAAGCCCAAGCCGGGCCTATCCGGATCGGGTGACCACATGCCATCTTTGGGCTCGGGCCATTCCTTGTAGAGAATCTTGTCTGCCTCCTCGGAGACCCCCAGGTACTCTACCACTTTCAGGTTCGGCGTGGCACAGGCAAGGTGCAGGTGGATGAGTTGATAGGCGTGCGGCGCCACAGGGAGGTTGAAGGCGTGAGCCAGATGTGCGACCTTCATCCACTCCGTGATTCCGCCCACGCGCCCCACGTCCGGCTGAACGATGTCCGCGCCGCCGCGAGCGATGAGGTCCTTGAAGCCGTATTTGGTATATTCGTGCTCGCCTGTGGCGATAGGAATATCGATTGCCCTGGCGATGGCTGCTAGTCCTTCGATGTCGTCGGCTAACACAGGCTCCTCGAACCAACCAACGCGGTATTCCTCGAAGGCTTTGCCCATGTAAATCGCCTGTTTAGCGTAATAGCCGTTGTTGGCATCAACGTAGATCTCTATATCGTCCCCAACCGCTTCGCGAACAGCGGCCAGTCGTTGAATATCTTCCCGCTCGCTTTTTCCGAAATCCTTTCCGACCTTCATCTTCACGGCTTTGAAACCTCGCTCCACGTAGCCGGTCTGTTCCGCCACCAACTCCTCGGTGCTGAAGTTCGTCCAGCCACCGCTGCCGTAGACCGGGACGGACTCGGTGTACGGCCCCAACAACTGATAGAGCGGTACGTTGAAGTGCTTCGCCTTCACATCCCAAAGAGCGACATCTACAGCGGAGAGGGCACAAAATGCCAGCCCTTTGCGACCAACTCCTCGGATACACCAGAAGAGATCATCCCAGATCTTCTCGATGTGCAAAGGGTTTTGGCCCACCAACAACTCCTTGAAGGTGCCCTCAATGAGCGTCTGAGCCGCACGTCCACCTCCCGACGGGCTCAAGCCTTCCAGACCGGAGTCCGTCATAATATGCACAAAGCACGCCGTACGTCCGCTCGCAGTATGGCGGATAGTGGCGTCCTGAATACCACCGAGATGTGGCATGGATAGCAACGTCGTCTTTACATCCGTTATTTTCATCAGTGATCTCCTTAGTTTTTAACTATCGCTGAGTGAAATACACTCGATTTAAAACATCATCAGAACCCCGCCACCCCAGTATTGTACAAGGGGTCAGCGCCCGCATGGAGTTTTCCGGACGGATCGATGCTCACCGCTGTAGGGCGCCCAAAGCCTCCGCTGGTCGCCGCATCCATGGTCACGATGCGGTGTCCCATATCCGCCAGGGCGCGCTGCACCGGTTCGGGAATGCGCGAATCGAGAAAAGCTTCGTCGTACAGGGCTTCCGCCCACACGCGCGGTGCCTCAATCGCCTCTTGGATGCCCATCTTGAAGTCGATGCAGTGGACCAAAACGTGAACCACGCCGCTCATGCTTCGCCGGGCGCCGGGCGCATCCACAGCCAAGAACGGCTTTCCAGCGCGGAAGAAAACCGGGACATGGGCGCCGCGCGGGGGACGCCGATTCGGCCCAAGGGAGAGCGGCCGGCCCGGTACGGGCTCGAAATTGCACATGTGGTCGTTCATGACAATCCCCGTTCCAGGTATGACCACATACGACCCAAAGGCGTTGCCCAGGCTGGTGAGCATATTAAATACATTCCCTTTGCTATCCGCAACCGCGAGCGTCGTGGTGTCATGACCGCCGACCGATTTTGCGCCCCTGTGCCCCTGCTTGGGCGGCTCGTCGTCCTGATAGGACCACGGGTGCACCGGTTTCACATCGTGCGAAGCCTTGTCCAGGCGGATGAGCCCGGCGACCGCCCCGGCGTACTCCTTGGTAAGCAAACCAGGCTCACGAGGAAACGCAAAGTAGTTGACCCATGCCCGTTTCATGGTTTCGAGCATCACGTGCCGGTATATCGGACTGTCCGGGCCAAGGCTCGGAAGATCAAAATGCTCCAGGATGTTTAGCGTCTGCGTGAGGAAAGTGGAATCCCCTGGCGTATAGCGAAGTCCGCGGTACTCACCCAAGTTCTCCGCCTGAAGGTCGCGGACGTCTGAACGGTAACTGGCCAGGTCTTCATAGGTGAGGATGCCACCGTGCCTGGCGATCTCGGCGGCAATCACCTCGGCGATCCGGCCCTTGTAAAAGGCGTCTGCTCCACCTTCAGCGATGGCGCGGTAGGTGTCGGCAAGTTCGGGGTAAACGAGCTTGTTGCCCGGCGCCCAAAAGGTGCCTGGCGTCGGTGACAGTCCGTCCACAAGGTAGAGCGCCCCCAGGAGTGGGAAGCGCCGAAAGTGCTTTATTGTCCTGGCGATAACCACCGCCGTGCGCGCGTCAACTTCCACGCCGTTTTCAGCCAATTCGATGGCAGGGGCGAGCACATCTTTGATGCGCATCGTGCCGTGGCGCTCCAGGACTGCACACAGCCCCGCCACGGTTCCCGGTATCGCCACGGACTTGTGGCCGATGATATTGGCGTTATCGCGCACATTTTCCCAGCCATAGAAGCCGCCACTCCCCGGCAGGAGCTCAAACATGTCCGGCGTTGCCGCCGCCGGCGCCACGGTGGTATCGTCGAGGACCGTCGTTTCGCTTTTGTCAGCACGATGTGCGAGGATGATGCCATTGCCACCGACCCCGCACATGCCGGGCTCCGCCAGTTGCGCGACGAAGGCGGCAGCCACACCCGCATCCACCGCATTGCCGCCCTGCTGCATAATCTCCACACCGACCTGGGCGACAAGGTCATGCCCCCCCGCAACCACACCATTTTCGGCAACGACCTCTTCTCTCGTGAACTCAATTCTGCTCTGTATCATATCTCCTCCCTGATACCGACGCGATAATTCGTAAACATTGTAATACCAATTCCAGTTTATAATCAAGCATAAAACGCTCTCCATTCGGGAGGCAGCATCCCCTTTTTTGCTTGTCCTTTCAAGTGACCTGTGTTAAAATATGCGAGTTTGATTCAGCCGAATGTTTTCGCAAAGCGTATGAGGAATACAGATCTCCTGAAAATTTCACATGGCTACTTGCTCGTTCTTGCGGGTGTGACTCTAGCACCAATCAAGGAGGGACATTGCTTCTTACGTTTTTTGCGATTATTCTTACTCTCCTTTTGCCTGTTTTTCCTGACCCGCTGCATTGCTCCTGCCAACTCGCCCGCGCCCCCAAAACCTTACACCCTTCAGGTGGGTGATCGCATTGATGTCACCGTCGAGGGCTATTCAGAATATAGCAAACAGATTGTCCTCCGCCTCGATGGGTTCATCTCCTACCCGCTAATCGGCGAGATCCACAGTGAAGGTTTGACCATTCCAGAACTTGAAAGCGCGATTAGCGAGGGCTTGGCGGAGCGGCTAGATAACCCAAGGGTTTTTGTGACATTGGTCGGAAGTCGTCAACGCTCGATTTATGTGTGGGGCACGGTGCAATTGGCGAGTCGATATTTATTTGAAACCGAGCAGATCTATCTGTTGCAGGCGCTCGCCATGGCCGGCGGCCCAGACTATGAAAAGGCGAAGCTGACCGAGATACAGATCTGGCGAGGCGGCAAGATTCATCAGATCGTGGATGTCACGCGCTTGATGGGGGAGGCCAACCAGGCCGATATCCCGCTGCAGTCGGAGGATGTCGTCTATGTGCCGAGTCTGTTACAGCAACGCCCGATCATGGTCACCGGCGCCGTCCTTGAGCAGGGAGTTTACGAAGTGGAGAGCCCGGAGATTCATCCGCTCCAAGCACTGATGATGGCGGGCGGCCCCACGCAAGACCTCGCCGACCTTGCGAGGGCACAGATTATTAGAAGCACAGGCGACCGGGTTTCAATTGATCTCAAAAACGCATCCAGTGATCGTTCAACGGAAGATATCGTGATGCTTCGGCCAGGAGATACGCTGCATATTCCGGATGCCTATGAAGAGGAAAAGATCAGCATCATGGGGGCGGTCACCCAGCCGGGACAATACCTCGTCAAAAAGCCTGTCGATATGATTGAGGCGTTGGCATTAGCAGGCGGCTGGGATCAAGAGCGAGCGAATCTCAAAAAAGGGTTAATTATCAGGATGAATGGCGAGAAAGAACAGATCAATCTTCTCGAACTGCTTGAGGCGGGGAATCCACAGTCTGGACCGGTGTTGTACCCCGGAGACCGGTTGCAGGTTCCCAATCGGCTGCGGATTAACTGGTCCGCTTTGCTAACCGTAATTTCAGCGGCGACACTCATCTATAATATTGCGCGGTAATTTATGCAAGTGAATCAACCTCAAACACATGAAATTAGAATCGAAGACTATTTTTGGATTGTGTTTCGGAGTAAATGGAGTGTTCTAGCGATCCTTGTGATCGCGATCTTGACAGCCCTTCTCAAAAACGACGTGTCTCCACCGTACTACGAAGCCACAGCGAAGATCTGGATACAAGAAGGGGGTCAGCAGGCATTGCCCTTTCTAGAGAATTTACTGATGCCCGGATTGGGACGTGCAACACAGTTGCAGACCTTCCGCGAAATTATCCTGACCCGAACGATTCTTGAACCGGCGCTACAGGAATTAAAAGAAGAGGGGCGATATGATCCGTTGCCGGTTCATCGCGGTGCGTCTATCGTCTGGATCGCCAATCTGCTGGGAATCCAACTCTCCGACAAAACCGAGCAGGCAGATTTGACGATTGAAGAGTGGAAGCGAGAAACGATTGAAGCCCTCCTGGAGGATTTGCTAACGGTTGAGCCATCTCGAGATGCAGATATTATTACCATCAAGGTGAAACAGCGTACCCCTGAACGTGCCCAGGAGATGGCGAACAAAATTGCTGCGGTCTTTCAGGAATTTATCAAAGAGGATATGCGGGGGCAGATGAAGGAAACCGAAAAATTTACGACCGAGCAACGCGACATCGTCAAGGCAAAGTTGGAGTCTGCGGAAGAGCAACTCCGGCAGTTTCAGGTATTGAATCAGACAATCAATCTGGAAGCAGAAGCGGAGATGATTATCCAGAACGTCGGACAGCTTGACCTCCAAAAAACACAATTAACCCAAAGGCTAGAAGGTGCTAAGGCGCGCCTCCAAAGTTTAACGGATAAACTGAACACAGTCAGCCAAAATGTCCTCTCCGCCGAAACCTTGACCGATAATCCAAATGTCCTGCAATTGGAGCAGCAACTCCACGGCAATCAGATCCGCCTGGCGGAGCTAAAGGACAAATACCCGAAACTCGATCACCCCGAGATTAAAAGGCTTCAGGCGCGAATCAAAGAAACCCAAGAAGAGATTGCTCGTGAAGATCGACAGAGAGTAACCAGTCAGACGACATCCCCGAATCCGGTACATCAAGCGTTAGAACAGCAGACGATCGAAGCCCTTGCGGAAATCCGTCAGATTGAACGCCAATTGCAGGAATTGAATCTGACGATTGAAAGCTATGATAACCTGATCGAAAAATGGCCCGAAAAGCAGTTGGAACTTGCTCGTCTGAAACGAACGCTGCTGCTGAATCAGGAGATGTTTTCAACCTTAGAAGCCACCAAACAGGAAGCGAGCATTGTCAGTGCCGCCGAACTTGGCAGCGTGAAGATTTTAGAGAGGGCCAACATACCCGACTGTCCTGTAAGCCCGAGGAAGAAATTGAACCTCGTGCTCGGTCTCCTGGTCGGCTTTGCACTTGGGATTGGGCTCGCATTCTTGAGGGAATATTTCGACAACACTTATCCCACACTCGAAGAAGCGCAACGTCAGTTGGAATACCTGCCAGAACCGCCGAGCTTTCTGGGTATGGTTCCGGTCATTGAAGCTTCAGATCACCGTACCCCACTGGTTGCTCACGATGCCCCCAAGTCAGGCGCCGCTGAGGCGTTTCGCATCCTGCGAACGAAATTGCAGTTCCTAAATCCAGAGATCCCGCTCAAAACCGTTCTGATCACCAGTTCGACCCCCGGTGAGGGGAAAAGCACCATCGCATCGAATCTGGCTGTGACACTCGCTCAGATGAACAAAAAGGTCCTGTTGATTGATGCCGACATGCGCCGTCCGGTGCAGCATCATGTGTTTACGTCGGCAACGCTGGTTCATGCGCAACAGCAGCTCCCCTCCGAATCCTCCGGGGATTCGGTGTCATCAGGCGCCCTTGAACCCCTTGAGATTTCACTGGCGGATCAAAGAAAGCCCGGCTTGAGCGAATTGCTGGTCCGAATGAATGAACTCGAGCCCCGCGAAGCTCTCTATTCCGTCGTTAAGAAGACAGAGGTTGACAATCTTCATCTGATTTCGAGCGGAACGATTCCACCGAATCCAGCAGAACTCTTGAATTCTGAGGTCATGCAAAAACTGATGGAACTGGTCGAACAGGAGTACGACTATGTGATATTCGACTCCCCACCGGTACGCGCCGTTGCCGATCCGATCATCCTGTCAACGCTGGTCGATACTGTCATTTTCGTCTTTGACATCGCGAAAACGAGGAAATATGAGATTCTCGGCGGGATTGAGAGTCTGAATGAATCTGCCGCCAAAAAGATTGGTGCACTGTGCAACTTGACAAACCCGCAGCACGGCGGCTACTATGGATATGGACGATACGGCTACAGCAAGTACGGCTATTCTGGTCGCTATCGGTATAGCTACTACTATTATTACGATTCCAAAGATGAAGCGGATGCAGATGAAGGGAAAAGGGGATAGGCAGGTAGAGTAACCAGGAGGCAAGATACTCAAGGGTTGGCCGGACAGTTCATCATCTATTATCCATCACTCATGTTTTCCCAGACTGGCTGGCGGGATTGCTTTACCGATGACGCCAACGAGCACAATCATCGTGAGCAGGTACGGTAGGCTGTTCAACAACTGAGGTGGGATTCGCCAGCGACTGGCCAATTCCAGGGCACTGGCAAATCCAAATAGCAGGCATGCGGCGCCGGCTCCGAATGGTTTCCACTTCCCAAAAATGACCGCAGCTAACGCGACGTATCCGCGTCCGGCGGTCATCCCTTTGGTGAAATAGTGGGCTTCAGAAGCCAAAAAGCACCCGCCCGTTGCAGTGAGTGTGCCGCTTATCATAACCCCGATATACTGCCACTTGGATCGACGCAATCCCAGCGCATCTAACGCTTCGGTTGACTCGCCGGCTGCGCACAAGCGTAAGCCCCACACCGTTCTGAAAAGCAAGATCTGACTCATAACCACGAGGACAGGCGTCAGATAAACTAAGATCGAGTACGAACCGACCAGCGGCAACTCCCAATGACTCAATCCCCCCACGCGCTGGGAGGTCGCCCCGCGTCCGAGGAACTCTGTAATACCGATTGCCAGCAGGTTGATGGCTACTCCACTGACAATTTGATCCGCCCGAAAGCTGATAGACGCAATCGCGTGAAACAGCGCAATTGTACTGCCGAAGCCGACACCAATGACGAAACCCATCCATGGGGAAGCGAAGGCGCTTGCACCCGTTACATAGCCAAACGCGCCCATAAGCATCATGCCTTCGAGCCCAATGTTGACTACGCCGGATCGCTCCGAATAGATACCGCCGAGGGCCGCCAAAGCCAATGGCGTTGACATGCGAACGGTTGTGGGGATGAGTTCGAAGATCATGAGGCTGTTCTTTTGGGGAAGCCTTCTGCGCAGATGAGAAGCAAAATGAGGACACCCTGAATAATGAGGAATAGCTCTCGCGGTACGTCCATTAAGATTTCGATATCCAATGCACCTTTGGTCAGCCCACCAAACAAGATTGCTGCAAAGAGGACGCCGTAGGGGCGGTTCCTGCCAAGCAGTGCGACGGCAATGCCGGTGAATCCAAAGCCCGGAGAGAAATTATCGAGAAAACGATAACGGTAGCCCATGACATCCCAAATCCCTGCAAACCCAGCGATTGCGCCGCTCAAAGCCATCGTCCAGGCAATGACGCGGCCGGCATTAATTCCGGCGTAGGTCGCGACCTCTGTTGCGTTGCCAACCCAACGAATTTCATACCCCCACCGGGTGCGCATGAGCAAAAAGTGAGTCAGCCAAATCAGTCCGAGCGCTAGCACTAAAGTGACATTCAAAGGATTACTTGACGGGAGAATCGGCAGAAGAGCAGCAATACGCGGCAGGCGGGCGGCTTCATGAATTGGAGGCGTTTGGGGAATCATCTGATTCGGTTCTTTGTAGACCTGGGTCACAAGGTAATTTGTCAAAGCGATAGCGATGAAATTCATCATAATGGTGTTGATGACTTCATGCACACCGTAGCGTGCCTTCAGGATGCCCGGCACGGCGGCCCATAGGGCGCCTGCGAGCATCGCAGAAACGAAACAGGTGGGTATGAGCACCCAGAT
>JAPUIP010000505.1 GCA_027296925.1 Candidatus Poribacteria bacterium
GTTAGTGAACAGTCAGGTTATGGAAAAACGCGAAGGGGCACTATCCCTATTTTGAGGGGATGCTGACTTCAGAATAGGTCTCGTTTTGACATGATCAGACTCGTATCTAATAAAGGTTTCACCCGGTCTCGCCCCGGAAAGCCCGAGAAAGATATTCGGGAAGCTCATCAAAATCCTTGGAGATTTTGACTTTACCTTTCCAGTAGCCTGATTTTCTCGCCCGTTGTGTCACATGATTGGGAATGAATTTGGCCATGAGCCTTCCAGCTCTGGCAATGATCACCTCTTCCCCGAATGCTGCTAAATCGAATAGTTGAGAAAGGCATTTCTTAGCTTCATAAACATTTACTATTTTCATCATCATTGCCGCACAAGTTGGTCTGGTCTGAGCAACTCATTGTACCACCGGCTAGTTTCGCCATACAAAAAAGGAGTTTTCTATGAGTCGCGGAGCATATGCACAAAGAGGCCGTCGCGGAGTTTGGGTTCAAACCAGGTGCTTTTTGGGGGCATGACACGATCCGCATCGGAGACGGCCATCAGCTCCTCCACAGTTGTCGGATACAACCAGAACGCCACAGCCCAGTCACCACTATCCACCAACGTCGCAAGTTGCTGGGTGCCGCGAATGCCGCCTACAAAATCTATTCGTGGATCTGCCCGTTGGTCTTTTATCCCTAACAGCGGATCCAACACGCGCTCCGTGAGTTCCGATACGGCTAATGCGCGAACCGGATCATTCTGACCATTCAAGGATGGATCCTGTTTGGGCGTAGCGCGATGCCACTGCCCTTCTAAATACATATCAAATCCGGCTGCAGGCGGTTCGCCTGGTTGACCGGTCACTTGCAATTCGAAATTCAGGGTTACCTTATCTAGCAGTTCCTTGGGGGTTAAACCCTTTAAATCCCGAACAACTCGATTGTAAGGAAGGATTTGCAGTTGATCATGCGGAAAGATGACGGCCAAAAATCCTTCTTCGTGATGACCTGAAGAGGAGGCACTTGCATTACCACGAGAGGCACGCACTCGACTCGCTGCCGCCGAACGATGATGTCCATCAGCAATATATAATGCTGGAAGATCTTGAAAGTCTTTGATGACTTCTTGAATAGCGGAATCATCTCGCACACTCCAGACCGTATGCTCCACTTTATCATCCGCCACAAAATGCACATCAGGCTTCGTACTCGTCACTTGCTTGAGCCACTGATCAATTTGAGCCGTCTGACGAAAAAAGAGCAGAACCGGACCAGATTGCGATTCATGGGTCTCGATAATCTTCACACGGTCGGCTTCCTTCACCAGTCGCGTATATTCGTGTTTTTTGATGATGCCCCTGTCGTATTCCTCAACAGAAGCCAAAGCCACGATACCCGTCTGCTCATGCTGCCCCCACTTTTGCCGGTAAACCCCCAAGAGAGGCTGAGGTTCCTGAACTAACACCCCATCATTCATGAACTTTCTGAGATTGTCGGCACCTCGTTGATACACCTCTTCCGCATAGGGATCAACACCATCACCTAGCTCGAGTTCCGCCCGCCCAATACGAAGAAAACAATGAGGATTTCCCTCGGCCAAATCTCGCGCCTCTTTCAACGAGACCACGTCATAAGGCGGAGCAGCAACTTGTGCAGCCAACTCGGGTTTGGGTCTCACGGCGCGAAACGGAATAATCATTGCCATTCTGATGTTCTCCTTTTTTTCTAAGGGCTCGCGAAACAATACCTTCCCATTTTCACATCCCATCTTCAGGCCAGCTTGGGACGATCTTCACTCACACAATCCTCAACGTCGCTCTTGCGACGCCTACGGTTGTGCTCCATCAGATCGACCCAATCTGACATAAATCTGGGCGCGAATTCTGGGAAGGTATTGTTTCGCGAGCCCTAAATTCACTTTAATGTTATCGTAGTATGTAGCACAATAAACCCAGCGCTGGAAATAAGCCAAACAACTCACCGACGCATCAATGGGACAGACTCGTCAAACGGATAACTTGCGAGCAGAGAAAACCTATGCAGACCCACCGTCAAATAGGAAAACCGTCACGTATGGCATCCCAACGCTGGACGCTGCCGCTGTTGGCCTTCCTCAGTCTCCTGCCGTTCTCCGGGTCTCTGGCTGGCGACAAACCAGACATCATGCTGGCGGATATCTACCAACAGGGTATCGATCTTAGCCAATATTGGGTCAGTGAAAAGCTTGATGGCGTTCGAGCTCGATGGAATAGCCAGCAACTTATCTCACGCGGCGGCAACGTATTTGCTGCTCCTGAATGGTTCACAAAAGACTTCCCCGCAGTATCCCTAGATGGTGAACTATGGATGGGACGAAGACGTTATGAAGAAACATCGTCCGTTGTCCGAAAGCACCAGCCCCATGAGGGCTGGCGGAATGTTCGCTTCATGGCCTT
Organism: Candidatus Poribacteria bacterium; assembly: GCA_027296925.1. Lineage (GTDB taxonomy): Bacteria > Poribacteria > WGA-4E > WGA-4E > PCPOR2b > JAPUIP01. The sequence continues at coordinate 2,417 of JAPUIP010000505.1, forward strand.
TGATTTACCGGAACACGGCGGAACCTTTGACGAGCGGGTTAGCGCCATGAAAGATCTCGCGGCACAAGTTGATTCTCCGTACCTCGCCACCATCAAGCAAGAAACATTCGAGACGGAGGAGACCTTGAAGCAACAATTGCAGACCGTACTTGCTCAAGGTGGAGAAGGTTTAATGCTGCACAGGAAAACCGCCCGTTATCTTAGAGGGCGCAGTCAGGATTTACTCAAGCTGAAGCCGCATACCGACGCCGAAGCGACCGTCATCGGATACCGGCCAGGTAAAGGAAAGTTTACCGGGCTTGTCGGTTCGCTCAAAGTGCGGACCGATGAAGGCATCGTGTTTTATATCGGCACAGGGCTTAGCGATGAGGAACGACGTCATCCCCCTCCCCTACACAGCCAAATCACGTTTCGTCATCAAGGATTCACGAAAAACGGCATCCCTCGCTTTCCCGTGTTCTTGCGCATCCGCAACGAACAGCCCGAGTAGGATGGCAAATCCTTAGCCAAAGTGACCGGCCCCACTCCGTCATCCCCGACATTATTAATCGGGGATCCATCTGTTCCGGCTCATTTCAACAAGGAATTGATCCAAATCTATCTTCATCTCCCCCAAATTTTCATCTGTACTTCATTCTAAGGGTTGGGTAGCATGATACTTCAATTATTCGAAATACTAGGAAAAGAAAGAATCTTAAGCCCATCAGTTGTTTTCATCCATATTGAGTGCCCCTGGACCTTTGTGTGTAATTCTGGTTTACTTCGCCGGTTTGATCACACTTCCGATTAAAAAAGGTTAATGACGCATGGCAGCACCAAAAGGCAGAAAGAGAAAAGTTACGGCCTCTAAGTCCAAAAAGACGGAGACGTATCGGCATGCGGAGGCGACAAGCCTTATGCGGCCGGAGGTGGGGACGCAAGCGCAGTTCAAAAAAAAGAAACCACCGAAAACCTACCATTACGATTCGTCGTTGTCTCCATCGCTGGCTTGGAATGCCAAGAGCCCAGCGCGCGAGCAAGGCGAAGCACTCATTAAACAGATTCTCGACGCGGACAAATTAGAAGACGCGAAAGCCGCAGCCTCGAAGCTCAAAGCACTCAGCAAACCCTTCCTGAATTGGGCAGGCAAAGGGGAGCGACTCTCTTTTGACGTACCCACGCTTCCGTTGTTCATCCACGAACGACTTTCCACCAAAGCCATCATCGAAACGCTGGCCGGGCATAAAACCGACAAACAACTGGACATGTATGACTTGTTTGGCGATCCCCGGCACTCCATTACCGACCAAGTGCTGAAAGCCTACGAATATCCGGACCAATGGGTGAATCGGATGATCCTCGGGGATTCGCTCGTGGTGATGAACTCGTTGTTGCACTACGAAGGGCTCGGGGGACAAGTGCAGATGATTTATATGGACCCGCCCTATGGCGTGAAATTCGGATCCAACTTCCAGCCGTTTATCCGGAAG
>JAPUIP010000506.1 GCA_027296925.1 Candidatus Poribacteria bacterium
GGCTCGATCTGATAAAGGCTTGCGTCCGTGCTGTATAACACTTTGGAATACTGGTCGAAGCGCACCTCGCCTTCGAGCTCTTCGGTTAATATCTGTTCAAGTTCACTGACCGGAGTGTTCATATTTATTATGCTTCCTCGCTCTGCAGGATAGATTCATGCACAATCTTAACACAGGCTACATGATAAAGTCTATTGAAATTTACGGCTTCCGACGCACGAGAGTTCGACATCTACCCGATTGCCTTCTCCGCCAATGGAATGGCAAATCCCGGCAGTTCCGGCACAACCATATTCCCCTCGACAATTTTGTAGTTGGAATAATCGAGGTCTGAGGTTTCGCCGGGGATGCCTTCAATACAGACAACATTCCCGACGCCGGCGCCAAGCTGCGCGACGTAACGTGGACGAACGGGCCAACACCATGTGTGCGGCGAAGCCTGAACATTTGCGGCGATAAGCTCCGGCATAATCTGACGCCAACGTGTGAATCCGACGATTCCCAGATCGATAATAAAAACATCGACTAACCCTTTTTCAGCGAGGGCATAAAGCCGATCTATGTGACGCATCGTATACCCGCCGTAACGAGTCGGCGGTTCTGCGTGTTCGGTACGCCCCTCTCCCTCGGCAATCAGGGCGGTACAGTTGATCTTTGCCATGTGGTCTTTCAGCGTTTTCAGGTCCATCTCATTTTCGGCAAACGGCTCTTCGATCCAGTAAAGATTACAATCCGAGGTGCCATTCAGGAAATCGATAAAACGATCACAGGTATAGGAATCGTTCGCATCGACGAGAATTTTGCAGTCCGGAAAGGCCTCGCGCACGGCACGGACCACATCGATATCCCGTTGCAGTCCAGCCGCTGGCGCCATCCATTTGAACCCCCGACCGATCTTGAGCTTGAAAGCCCGGTAACCCGCATCGTAGTCCTGTTGGCAGGATTCAATGACACCCGGTATCCCACGCGGCGCTTCCTCCGGCTCCAGATCATCGAAATAGATTGCCCCTGTATAGATTGGGACGTGGGTAGAACCTTGCCCGCCGAGCAACTGATGGACCGGCACCCCAAGAATTTGTCCTGCCAGATCATGGAGCGCGAGATCGATGCCGTAAGCGTGTTCAAACGTGCCAATCTCCGGATCGATGAGATCTGAAATCTTTTCGCCGATCAGCGACTGTACCTGTTCGTCCGGGACGTTGGAGGTCGCCCACCCGGTTGCTCCTTGATCTGTTGTCAAGATACGCAACTGAATGCTGCTCCCGTACGCCTGTGGTTTCCCTTTCGCGTTGCGTCCGACCCATCGCGGAAACCGGTCCTGGACACGATGCACCTTTATACTTTCAAGACGGTGATTTTCCAGCATATCCTTCCTCTCCATCGCAAATGTTCTGTGGTCAGCGACATAGAAACTGCAACTCGTCTCCGATATGATTTTTTCGACTTGCACGCCGTTATGATACCCGATTCAAATGGTTCAGGCAAGCAGGAATAGATCGATTCCTGCTCCGGTTGGAGACGAGCAAACGCCGGTTGGTTTATCTGGATGCTGCTTCGTCAGACTGACACCATTTTCAGTTATACCATTTCGGTTCATGTTACCTCGACTTTGGTAAATAGAGATGGGAATCTGCTTCTGGCGACTTCCGCTACTCGGGAGTTATTTCTGCCACATAGCACTATGATGCGGCAATTCTCATGTTGACACAACTGCTACTCCATGCTAATATTTTCAGCAGTCTTTGGGAAGACAATCAGAGCGACAGACGGACATAAGGAGCGAACAACGTGAGCAATCCAAGATATGAGCTATTGGCGGAAGATTTAGAAAAACGGGGCGTTCAGATCGACGAAATCAAAAGTCTGCTAAAACAGCAGTACATCGAAACTCCATCGTGGGGATATGGGAATTCGGGAACACGCTTCGGTGTTTTCCCGCAGCCGGGGGCGGCACGAAATGCGCCCGAACGGCTGGAGGACGCCGCAACTGTCCACAGGTATACGGGGGTTTCGCCAACCGTTGCCCTGCACATCCCCTGGGACAAAACGGATGATTGGGAAGGATTGAAGCAGTACGCGGCGGACCTCGGAATTGGAGTCGGCGCCATCAACCCGAACGTCTTTCAAGGTCAGGAATATAAGTTGGGGAGCATCTGTAACCACGATTCAGCCATCCGCCGGCTGGCGACAGATCACATGCTGGAATGCGTAGAGATTATGAAGATCACCGGCTCGGATCTGCTGAGCCTGTGGTTCGCCGACGGTACGAACTTCCCCGGTCAAGGAAATTTCCGTAAGCGCAAACGCTGGATGGTCGAATGCCTCCACGAAGTCTACGATGCGCTGCCGGAAAACGCGCGCATGCTGATCGAGTATAAGTTTTTCGAACCGGCGTTTTATCATACCGACCTTCCGGATTGGGGAACGGCGTATGTGACGGCGACAAAGTTGGGTGCCAAAGCGCAGGTGCTGATTGACATCGGACATCATCCACAAGGCACGAACGTCGAGTACATCGTCGCATATCTAATCGACGAGGGGAAACTCGGAGGATTCCATTTCAACTGCCGCAAGTACGCTGACGATGACCTGACAGTCGGATCCGTGAATCCGCAGGAACTCTTTCTCATCTATACCGAACTCGTGGCTGCGGAGTTGGATCCGGATACGGAGACGGACATCGCTTACATGATCGATCAGAGCCACAACTTGAAGCCGAAGGTTGAAGCGAGCATTCAATCTGTCTGCAACTTACAGACGGCTTATGCCAGGGCACTCATCGTCGATCGAAAGGCGCTGGCGGATGCGCAGGATGCCGGAGAGATTATCGACGCAGAGCAGATTCTGCAGCGCGCATACGAAACGGATGTGCGTCCACTGCTGGAGCAAGTTCGGCTTGAGATGGGCAGAGATCCCAACCCCTTGCAGGCTTACCGGAAGAGTGGCTATTTCGAGAAAGTGAGCCAGGCACGTGTCGGCGGTGAAAGCCAGGGATGGGCGTGAAGTATAAGGCCATGAGCACGTGGAGTGTTTATGTTTCTTTGACTGCGCACGGATAACATGGATCGAGCAGATCTGCAAAAATCTGCGGCAATCCGTTTCATCTGTGTCATCAGCGTTCTGTTCCCAAGATTCGCCTCACAAGCGACACTACAAGAAGAGCACAGGAAAGCTATTAAGATGAATGATAAACAGAAGACCAAAGCCCAACTCATTGATGAGCTGGCCGAACTGCGCCAGCGCGTTGCTGAATTGGAGGCGTTGGACGCCGAACGAAAACAGGTGGAGGAAGTTCACCGGGAAAGTGAGCATGGGATTCAACGCCTGATTGAACATGCCGCGGATGCGTTTTTTCTGCATGATCTTGAAGGCAGAATCCTCGATGTCAATCAACGTGCGTGCGATAGCTTGGGCTACACACGTGAGGAGTTGCTGAAGCTCTCCATGCTCGACATCGACACCGCTTTGAGTCGAGAGGTGATGTTAGCGGAGATGAAGCGGCAGGCGTCGGGCGACACGCCGGTCACCGGTCAAGGAATGTATCGTCGAAAGGACGGCACGACCTTTCCGGTCGAAGTCCGCGGTAGTTTAATTGAATCCGGTGAGCGTCAACTCATCCTGGCTCTGGCCCGTAGTGTCACCCGGCGCATGGAGACGACGGAGCAAGTGAATTTCCAGGCGCAGCTACTGGACTGCGTTCGCGAGTCTATCGTGTCCACCGATCTGGAAGGCGAAGTCATCTACTGGGGTAAAGGTGCTGAAGCATTGTATGGCTATTCCGCTGAGGAAGTCATGGGCAAGCCGATCACATTTATTGCTGAGCCTAAGCATGAGGCTGTAGAACAACAACGGAGGCGACAGGTCCGTGAAACGGGTCTGTGGAGTGGCCAGTACATGCAAAAACGTAAAGATGGGTCTTCGTTTTGGGCGGACACGGTTATTTCTCTGGTGAAAGACGAAAATGGACAACCGTGCGGATTGGTTGGCATTGATCGAGATATTACCGAGCGCAAGCAGGCCGAAGAGGAGTTGCGCCGTTATACCGAACGCCTAAGAATCCTGCGTGAAATCGACCAGGGCATCCTGGCAGCCCAGTCGCCTGAAGAGATTGCCCAGTCCGCTGTGAACCATATCCGGCACCTCGTGCCCTGCCTGCGCAGCAGTGTTACGCTGTTTGACTTTGAAGCAAATCGGTTTACAGTGCTTGCCGCTCACTTCAGCGGCGAAACTCGCTTGAAGGCTGTAGGAGAAATGCCGCTGGAGAATCTTGGCAATATTGATGACCTGCAGCACGGGAAAGTTCGCCTGGTGGAAGATATCCAGAATCGGACTCAAATGTCATCCAATGAGCAAATGCTGCTTGCCAAGGGAATACGTTCTTACGTTACTGTGCCACTCATGCCAGAGGGACACCTGATTGGAACCCTTAATCTCGGGTTGGACGCGCCTGGCGCTTTCAGTGGAGAACAGATTGAGATTGTTCAGGAAGTCGCCAACTCCCTGGCGGTTGCCCTCCAAAATGCCCGGTTGTACGAACAGGTACAGCGTCATGCGGAGGAATTGGAGCGGACGCAGAAGCACATCATCCAGCAGGAACGCCTGCACGCTTTGGGCCAGATGGCAAGTGGTATCACCCATGACTTCAACAATGCCCTGTCCCCAATTTTGGGATTTTGTGAATTACTGCTCATGTCCCCGAAAAACCTGGGTGACAAAGAAAAAGCAACGAGATATTTGCAGATGATGAGTACCGCCGCCAAAGATGCCGCAACCGTTGTGCGCCGTTTGCGAGAGTTCTATCGGCCGCGCGAAATAGACGAAATCCTCCATCCTGTCAACCTGAATCGACTGATCGAAAGCGCCATTCCACTCACGCAGCCCAGATGGCAGGATCAAGCGCAAGGCAATGGCATCACCATTCAAATCAAGACGGAGCTACAGGAGGTGCCGCAGATCTCTGCAAATGAAACCGAAATACGTGAAGTGCTGACAAACCTGATTTTTAACGCCGTAGACGCGATGCCCATAGGTGGGACAATCACTATACGCACCCGTTCTGATGGGCAACATGTTCTCCTTGAAGTGAGCGATACCGGTACGGGGATGACAGATGAGGTGCGTCAGCGTTGCCTGGAACCGTTTTTCTCCACGAAAGGCGGGAGAGGTACGGGATTGGGGCTGTCAATGGTGTTCGGCATCATCCAGCGACACAAGGGGGCAATTGACATCGAGAGCGAGCCGGGACATGGAACAACTTTTCGAATTCGCCTGCGCTCCGGGGAAAGATACCAAGCAGCACCCATCGGACGCACACCGGAGAGCATATCGCGTTCACTGCACGTCCTCCTAGTGGAAGACAAAACAACCGTAAGCCAGATGGTTACCGAATATCTTATCATCGATGGGCATACCGTCGAGACAGCGATCAACGGGCGAATGGGCCTAGAAAAATTTCATGCCGGTCAATTTGACCTGGTGGTGACAGACCGGGCGATGCCCGACATGAACGGCGATCAATTGGCGGGCTTCATCAAACAGATCGCCCCGAACAAGCCGGTGATCATGCTGACCGGCTTCGGTGACTTCATGCAAGCCGCTGGGGAGCATCCAGCGGGGGTGGATGTCATCGTAAGCAAACCGGTCACATTGAGTGCATTTCGTCAGGCGCTGGTGAAGGTCATGGCAGACTCAACGGAACAATGCGTAGCCGAATAAGCAGATGGACGGCGCAAACCACCAGAGTATACATGAATTGTCACGTTTCACCTTCACTCAGCACGCATTGACTCAGGATCGATGAGGTAAAAAGATGGGGATAGTTAACATTGGCATCGTTGGCTCCGGCGGCACTGCGAGGCACCATATAGAGCGTTTTTCTCAAATGGATACCGCCAAGGTCGTGGCGATTGCGTCACGGAACGCCCAAACGGGGACCGCCCTGGCGGAAAAATATGGCGTTGAATTTGTGCCGGATTGGCAGGCGCTCGTCCGGCGTAGCGATCTGGATGGCATCGTGATCTGTACCCATAACGATAGCCACGGTGAAATCGCAATTGCCGCACTACGTTGTGATAAACACGTTTTTACGGAATACCCGCTTGCACGGTCAATCGGTGAGGGCGAAACTGCGGTTGCGCTTGCACAAGCGAATCAACGGGTACTGCGCGTATCCCATTCGGAAGCGGTCTCGCATTCCCACAACGCAATCAAACAAAGGGTGCCAGAACTCGGCGATCTGCTCTTGACGGCCTTTCTGCGCCTCACGCCGGGGCGTGGGGCACGTCCGGAGATCCTGTTCAATTTGCCCGTTTCCGGCCCACCGGCGCACTTTTTCATCTACCACATCTACCCCATGATTGATCTCTTCGGAAACGTTGCATGGGTCGAGGGCGGCGCCGTTTACGAAGGTTTGACGGATCAAGGGGGTTATAACCGCTTCGCAAATACCGTCAACGTTGGCTTCAAAAGTGGTGGGATTGGGCAATGGACGTGGGCGGGAGGGATAGAAATTCGAGAAGCCGAGCAGCATCTGCGCTACGTCCTGACAGGCGGTACGATCAGCCACAGCGGAGGCAAGTGGTACTGTTCCACCGGATTAGGGATGGCGGAGATTCCACCGATCGATGCGCCGAGTATTTCACTTCAGGAGCTGTGGGTGGGTGAGATCCAAAATCAAGAGACGAGCGCGGCACACCGGGATGCGGCGACGGCGCTCGAAGCGATACGGGTCAGCCTTTCCGCCGAACAATCGATGCGGGAGAATCGGCGGGTTGTGCTGGCTTAACGGGTTGGCGAATGTTTGGAATGTCCAGGAGAATGATTCGATTTACGCTTCAGGAAGGTGAGACCGGATCGTTTGCAGGCAGGCCGATGAGGAAAAGACCATCTGCGCGTTCAATTGCGCCAACGATTGGTGGATGGTAGGGAAATCAAAATGCCGCGGATCGTGACACAGAAAAATCTTCGGAATCCTGTTCTCTCAGAAGTTCGTTGGTGAAACGGCGCATTTCGTCGATCTGATTCAACCGCCGCGAAAGACGTTGGTGGAGTTGCCCGTCAACCTCAGAAAAGGCGTGCTCCGGAATTGCAAGCGTTAGGGTCGCAAGTTTAGCTTGTCTCCAGATA
>JAPUIP010000507.1 GCA_027296925.1 Candidatus Poribacteria bacterium
AGCCGCCCGCGGAGTTGAGGTTACTTTTTTCGAGTGCTTCGCTAACATCCTCCAACGAGAGTTCATACCGGATAAGCTTTTCGGGATGCACGAGGATTTGGTATTGCTTGACGTAGCCACCCATGTTGATGACATTGGCAATCCCGCCCTGAGATTGGAGTTGATAGCGAATCGACCAATCCGCCAAATCGCGCATCGCCATCGGGTCAAGCGTGCCTGTGTCATCCACAAGCACATACTCGACGATTTCACCCAATCGTGATGTGATTGGCAACATAATCGGCGCGTCCACCCCTTGAGGCAACTTCGGCGCGACAAGCTGCAACCGTTCGGATACCATCTGGCGAGCCACGAAAATATCCGTCCCCCATTCAAATTCGACAAACACAATCGACAAACCGATGCCGGAGGATGACCGCACTCGCTTGACATACGGGGCACCGTTGAGCGAACTCTCAATCGGAAAGGTCACCAACGTCTCCATCTCCTCCGGCGACCATCCGTGCGCTTCGGTCATGATGGTGACTCGTGGGTCATTGATGTCGGGATACACGTCAATTGGGGCGTCGAGGAACATCCGAAACCCAACCAGCACCGCTGCAATCGCCCCTGCAATGACCAACAGCTTGTTTTTTAATGAAAATTCGATGATTTTAGACCACATAGATTCTCTCCCTCAAGGAATCGTTGATTCGCTGACTACTTTCCTTCCACGATGAGTGTCCCGTTCATATTTGCATGCCCGGCACCACAGTTAATTGTGCAGATGAAAGGATATCTTCCCTTTTTCTCCGCTTTAAACTCGATAACCACCTCTTTGCCCGGGTTGAGGGGGTTGTCGATACGGAAGGCAGCGAGTCCGAAGCCGTGCACGACGTCAACGCTTCGGATGGTGAGAATCACCTTGTCTCCCTCTGTGACCTGAATCTCCGCGGGTTGAAATTCCCACTGTCGCGCCGTGACATTAATTCTGGAGATCCTCTCTTCAGGCTCGGCTTCTTTTGCTTCAGTCTGAAAAGTTAAATCGGAAGAGGTGAAAACCTCCCTGTCCAGGTCGGTGACTTTGATACGATAATGGTATGTCGTTTCAGGTTTGAGGCCCGTTAATTGGACGCTATGCGCGATTCGCGCCTTGCCACTTTGAGCGACCGAGCCGTAAGCGGTACTTTCTCCATATTCGATCTCACCCGTGGCGGTTTCATTCGCCTTCCATGTAATGGTTACGCTGTCATCCTTTGCAACCGCCTCGACTTTGGAGGGCTGGGGTCCTTTTTCGCCCGCAGCGAGCGTCGCAAAGGTGAAATTACTAGATTTGGCTTCCCCACCGGATTCGTCTGTGGATGTGACCTGGAAGGAATAAGTGGTTTGAAGTTGAAGCGCTGTCAACGTCATGGCGTGTTCGGTTTTCAACGCGGATTCTGTCGCGCTCTGCCCATAGTTTGTTGTGACGCCGTAATCAACCAGACTGTCCGCCGGCACATCTGTTTTCCACTGAATCGAGGCTTGATCGCCTTCCACCGATACCGTGACATCGGAAATTTGGACGGTTTCTTCTGCTGTGGTTGGGTTATCTCCGCCGCATCCATTGACGAATGCCAGAAGCGGTAGGATTAATCCAATTGCGGCGAAGGGTTTCAATAGTTGTCTGCGACAAGTGCGTTTGATGTTCATTTTCAATAAACCTCCTATTTTATGGGTCGCCCCGATCTTTTAAGCGAAGACACTAATACCTCACTTTCATTCGGCTCCAAACGACAGCAACCTCCCCCTTCGGACGAACCGGTGTCGCGTTGGCAAGTACGCCCGGCTCGACAATCAATTCCGCCGTCTGGTTGAAGGTCTCGTCTCGTATGATGAATGTCCCAAGTTCGTCGGGAACGAATTCAAAGGTGGTTACGTCATTCGGCGTGACCGTTTGGAGTGTCTGAAGAAACGGCTCTAGCCGAACTTCATGTTCCTCCCGTAAGCCGATGTTGTAGAGTTTCACCGGAACATCCTTCTGCACGATGACTCTTTGTGGATAGAGACGCTCGGCACTATAGAGCAGCGAAAACTCCTGAAACCCCTTCTCTACCCGTTTTTCTTTGACTTGTTGAGCCGTTTCTGCAACGAACAATTCGCCGGTGAAGCCGTGTCCCAAATTGCGTATCGTAAACGTTCCCGCTTGGGCAGGTGTAAAAAGTGTGGCTCGGGTCTTGCCGGGCACAACGGGTTCAGTCGTGACAAAAAAGGGCTCGACGCTGACCTTGTTCTGGTGCTCTTGTTGGATTGTCGTGATGTAAAATTTAACGGGCACGTCCTTCTGGACGACAACGACATCGGGAAAGTATTGCGCTGGATACACCCGTTGGATCAACGCCAACTCAAAAACGTCTTCAGCCGCTGGTTCTTGCGCTTCTTCAGGTGCGGCTTCGACTCGCATCTCTTCATCGCCGCAACTAAGCAGGAGGACGCAACTACCGAACAGAAGCAGCCAAAAACTCATTTTTTTCATCATTGCCTCCTATCTTGACTTTGGTAGAATAACGCGGTCAGTGACCGGAATTTACCAAGGTCAGATTAAAATCGCTCATATCTCAGGATGAGTCCGGATTCTCCAACCACCCATGGAACCCCGCCACGGGTGACCCAAAGGCTGTTTAGGGTTTAATCGTTGGGCTAAACTCATGTCTCCACGCTGAGAGGGTGTACCCGATGCTAACAAGGCAAACGCTGATTCCCACAGTTCTTTTGATTGATTTGTGAACGATAAGCGTGATATAGCAAAAGATCAGTTTCATGGTAGATGTCTCCTTTCCGTTCTTCTGTGTAACCAAATGTTGACGTACTCTCCTCCTTGAAAGTTCGGGGCGGACAGGGGGCTTTATGCCGGTTCAGCCGTCCCGATCTCAAGATTAGGGCTAACAACTCACGTCAATTGAACGTCCCTACCTGTCAGATCCGGTGGCGGAAATGGAAGCGGCTTGTGGCGCCCGTTTGGGAAGTGGGATATCTTTCTCCCGCCACCACTCGGGCGGCACATAATGTTTGTAGTCGCTAATCTTTCCATGTGTCGCCGCATAGAACATGAAATTGGCGCCCATCCGCAACGACGACGGCACATACATGGGATCTATACCGGGAGATGACGAACCCGGCAGTTTCCAGCCGTTATCATAATCATTGTAGCTGATGACGACGGCAAGACGCCCATCTATCTCAAATGCAACCATCGGAAAAGTGACCGGCAAATGAACGCTGCTGCCGACCACACAGTTGGGCTGTCCACCGAGATGGAACGGTTGATTCCAGATCGGGTGGTCCGGTGGAATCGGCTGCAATTCCCTCCCACCAGCGCCGCTGAGAATTTCCCGAAACTGCTGGCGCATCGCATGCGCAAAGGTTCTGTTCGCTAGCGGTCCGCTATTGTGGTTATGTTGCGCAAAGATGAAGCCCCCTTTCTCAACCAGATAGCGCCTGAGGTTCCGCCGCTCCATTTGCGTCAGCCTCACGAGGCGCTCTCCAACCAGGTAGAGCATGGGCGAATCCATAATCCCTGGATCATCGAGGTAAAGCGTCCGGCCCGCGAGGCGCGCCTGAATCCGTGTGTTTCCTGACATCCATTTCACCAAAAAGTACAGGGTGGTCGGATCCTTGCGTGCCCGCGAAGGGCCCCGCGCCCGTTGGCGAAAACGCACATAACAGAGATGGAAATAGCCGGTCGGAAGTCCCGTTTGCGGCTCCGTGTAAATGCGGGCGCCCAATTCGTCCGGAGGCAACGGAATCATCAGTTGATTCCCCAATTGCATCTCTCCAACCAGCGAGTCAAGTGCATTGGGGGCGGCTAAGGTGGTATCGAGTAGAGACCCAATCCCGGTTGATTGGGACATGTTCGCCAAGTGGACACTGCCCTGCGCCCCGCTAATTCCCCGTACGGCGGATGGCGCCATACCGCCCTCATCACTCGGAGCCGGTGCAGGGAACGCCAATGTCCCCGGAGCGTCAGCGATTGGGAGACCGACATCGGTGACGACGTGAGGAATTGGTGGGTTGGCGTCAACGACCTTTGCCCGATGCGGTTGTGGACGCGATTCGAGCTT
>JAPUIP010000508.1 GCA_027296925.1 Candidatus Poribacteria bacterium
GGGGTGGGGTGAAGTACAGCACATTCGATTATGACGCGTTTGACAAAAATCGACCACAGCCACATGAGCCACAGGTGTCGGAAGATGAGATGTGGGAACGAATGGAGAAATTTGTGACAGCGGTCATCCCCGTTGCTGAAAAGGCAGGTGTCCGGATGGCGCTGCATCCGGACGATCCGCCGGTTCCGGAACCGCTCGGTGGCGTGGCACAGATCTGCTCGACATTGGACCAATTCCGTCGGATTTTCGACATTGTTCCAAGTGATAACCATGGGATGCTGTTCTGTCAAGGCTGCATGACGGAGTTGCTGGGTGCGAACGTGTATGACGCGATTGCGGAAATGGCATCGAAGAACAAGATTGTGTGGGTCCATTTTCGGAATGTGCGTGGGCAGTTGCCTCGGTTTGCGGAGGTGTTCCTTGATGAGGGAGACATCGACATGCGCCGGGCGATGGAGATTTACCGGGACAACGGGTTCAATGGGCCGTTCATGATGGACCACACACCGAGTTTCCCGCAGAAACAGGCGGGCTGGGCTGGGAAGGCGTATGCAATCGGATATATTCGGGCGTTGATTCAGACGGTGTACGGATAGTCGCATTCCGTCGCCATCAATGCGAGCAACTGGAGGATGCGTATACCCGGTTCTACCTCGAACTTCAGCCCATCGTCCGAGATGGCGCTAATGATGTGGTTCTGTGCATCGAGACCGGATCTCTTGGGTGTGAGTAATGATGAAAGTACAGCCGGTATCCTAGCTGTGCCGGTTCTGCAGGAGACTCGACATAGATGCACATCGGTGAGCCGAACGACCACTCAGAATCGGCAACCCTCCGCTCGGTTTCCGAAACTTTATACTTGCCCCTATCCCACCCTCACTTCATAACAAATCAGCACGAATTCGGTGGCGATTGGCGCATCCTGCCATGCCTCGTCGTCGAGGATGCCGTCGATCTCCGGTGGGTGTGGATTGACACGAACCGCCGTCATGGTCCGTTGCGGATGGGATTTCTCCGCCTCATCACCCCAGAGCGCGCTTGACAGGCCCAGAACACAAAGGGTCAGAACCGTCAAACCTACGCCCCTCGTGCGGTGAATCCCCCACACGAGGGGTGCCTGGTGGTCAACACTAAATGTTGGGTGTTTCGTGGTTTTGCCATTGACTTTCATTATGTTTGATGACTCCTTTCAGCAGATGGTGGGTTATGAGCGGTGACCCAAACCGGCAGGATGATGAGTCAAAAAAAAGAGAGTGCATCCGGTCAATTTCACCGCGATTGAAATCCGGCTTCATGTTAAAGTGAAATTATACAATTTTATATCATATTTTGCCAATATATAAATAGAAATTAATATCAAATTCACCAAATCGTAAAATATAGAAAGTGAAGTAGTAAAACTTTAATAAGGCTCACTTGACGGCTGCGAGTTGTTGTGCGAGCCATTTGATTTCCGGGTTTGGGTTATATAACGCACCAACTCAGATCAAAAAAAACGGCTCAAATCCAATTCACATATGGATTTGAGCCGTTATTTATCACGAAGTGAAAAATTCGCATCAACATCCGCCATGACTTTTCCGGCACCAATCACGTTCTCACGGCATCACAATATTGGCGCAGGTTCTCCCGACCCAACTTCTCATAAACCGCTTCGCGCAATCGATGTTGCTCCAAACCCGAGTCTTCCTTCAGCATCCGCTCGACCTCTTCTGCTGAACGGGCTTGAAGCGGCAATGAATCTGCGCTTAACATCCGCAACACAATCCGCGCGCCAAGCGCAGCCGCTTCCCGAATCGCCATCGCATCCGTCTTATCCACCGTGTCAAATGCCGTGTGTCCAAACCCCCTGCCCGCTGGGCGGCCGACAGTCATGATGCTTCCTGTTGGAATCCCCTGAAGGAAGTAGGGGAAGTGATCTGAATAGCCGCTGATGCCCTGCCCAATGGGAATATCTAATGCCATCTCCTCAGCCGCATGTTCAATGAAGGGCTCAAAATCCGGCACGCGGTGGAGTTGAATCCCTTTCCGTCCGCCGGGGCTTCCGGCAGAATCCAGGTTCCACGTAAAGCGTACCTGCGCTTGCGCATCGCTAAGCTGTCGTGCATCGTGATAGGCGCCGAACAGCCCCACCTCTTCATTGCTCCAGGCAACAAATCGAACGGTGCGCCCCAGCCCATCTGCGGCGTAGGCGGATAGCACCCGCGCCATCTCTGTGACAACCACCATACCGCTCAGGGGATCATTGGCGCCTTGTGAAATGTCGTGTCCATCATAATGGCAGCCGACAACAATTACTTCCTCCGGCCAAACCCTGCCGGGTAGTTCACCAACGATGTTCCACGCTGTTGTTTGCCGGAGTTCATCGGTTGTCTGGATGCGCACGCGCACATCTCCGTTCTGTTTATGCAGACGCTTGAGGAATTCGCCGGTTTCATAGGAGACGCCGATGCCGGGGATGGTCGCTTCGTGATTCCAGCCGATGGTGCCGGTGACCTCGCCATAGCCGGGGTAGTGATTTTGAAAGATGAATCCTGAGGCGTCATGCAAAATGGCGCGGTCATACTTCTCCATGCGGTGTATCCCGCCACTTTGAGACAGCACGATACTTCCATTGAGCCGTTCCTTCTCCTTTTCGAAGTCTTTGGCAAGCCCTTCCCCGACCAGAACCACATTCCCTTCGACTTCTGCCGCGTGGCAGTAAGGCAGCGAGATACACGTCAATTCGCGCTGCACAGGGCTGAGCACCTGTAAGGTCGCCTCTCCGCGATACCAACCGTCATAGTCGTAAGCGGCTTTATGGACGTTATGAAGTCCATACGCCTGAAATTTCTCCATCAGTAGGTCAGACGCGAGTTTTGCGCCCTCTGTTCCACCGAATCGGGATCCAAAATCGTCACAAAGCGTTGTCAATAACGTCATCGGTTCCGTTGATGTGTAGACATCTCCAACAATTGGTCGATCCTGCGCGAGATAAGGATTCGTCTTCGTCATTCGTGTACCCCCATGCGTTATCTCCAAAGATCTGATATTCCCCAAAACCTCAGTCTGCGGGCTCCAACTGTTGTCGTGATTCAGCTTCGGCAGCAATCTGGGCCCAGTCCCAAAGTTGCGGAATGTACTCGACGTTCGACCACATCTCCGCCTGATCCGCATAGTGCGGACTTGCGGGGTGGCCCGACGCTCCCAACGGCACAATCCACCGGGACTTCGTCCAATCCGATGGGTCATGGATGTACCGGTTGACAGACATTCCCGACGCGATAAACGAACCGTTGAGCGCATAACTGCCGGCAAGGGGTGTGTCCCCGTCGCCGTGAACCGACACCGACGGCGGATTCAGTAACTCCGCCAATTCCGGAAAAACTGGCGCGAGCGGATGCTGCGGCTGGGTGTGATGGAGCCGGCCCCACTGCCACTTCGACATATCGCCGCCGAGCGACTTTTTCAGATCGGCGACAGCACGTTGAAGTCCAGACGCTAACACACCCGACCAATCGCGTCCAGCCGGAAGCATGGCGTTGTCCCCCTGTTCGATTGCCGTGTTCATCCCTATGACGATCTGACGTAAATGCGCGTCGCCCCCTGCAACGCCGGAAAGCACCGCCGCCGCCATATCCCCCAGCCGATGTTCGACCAGCCGACGGATAACTTGCGTCTTCGTTTGGGCGTAAATCAGCGGTTGCGCTAGGTCACGGTCCATACTGTAGTCCCACTCTTGCATTAGCGCAAGCGCCTGCGCCGAATCCTCATCGAGGGGCGTGATGCGCAGCAGCGACTCTGTGAAGATGCGTGCCGGATTTGAAATGCGCTCGGCGTGAATGCGAGCCATGTCGTCAACGGTGGCTGTCCCCGGTTCAAGCTCCAGAATTCGCGTTTGAATCCGTCGGGCGCGGTACTCCGGCGTGAAGTAAAGCCCAACATAGTATGGGTAATCGTGACCGGTGACGCGCTGATTGCATGTGATGGCGTACCCACTCTCCGGGTTAATCGACTTGGGAAGCTCGTCATGGGGGATGTAACCGTTCCACTCATATTCCCCCGTCCAGCCCGGCACCGCTCGCCATCCGTTCGCTTCACCTCGAATCGGAATTTTGCCTTCATGCAGGTAACCGAAGTTTCCATGCACGTCGGCAACGGCATAGTTATTCACGCGATCCGTCCAGTTCCCCAACGCTGCGTGCAGTTCAGCCACCGATTTCGCTCGCATGGCATCACGTGCGGCATCGACCCACAGCGAGCCGGCAATCAGACCGGGGTCGCTAATCGCCACGGCCACGCCCGAGGCCGGATCGCCGGCAACCACCGGACCGTGGTGAGTAATCGTGACGTCAAGCGCCACCGGCTCCGCGCCACGCACCTCAATCGTCTCAGGCAGCACCTCGGCGGGGCGCCATTCCCCCTTGAATTCGTATTCTCGCCCATTCGCCCCCTCGCGGAAGCGTTCGATGAAAAGGTCCTGCGTGTCAGCGCCGCCATGAGTCATCCCCCACGCCACGTATTCGCTGTGGCAGAAATGCAGCGCGCCCGGCATTCCCGGCACCGAATGTCCAATCACCGTGAAATCAGGACACGACAGGTGGACCTGATAGTAAACGCTCGGCGTGTCGAGTCCGCGATGGGAATCTCCCCCAACCAGCGGCAGACCGGATTGGGTGAGCGTCCCGGAAATCGACCAGCCGTTTGACCCGGCGTCCACTTCGTTAATCCAATTGGCCTCTTCGGCGGCCTTGCTCAGTTCATCAAGTCCGTCGAGTGGCGGCCCTTCGTAGACGGCGCCCGGCGGGACAGTCAGCAGATGCCCACTAGGATACCCCTTAATCAGCTCCGCGACCTTCTCTGCTCCGAGCGCCTTGACCAGACGCGTTCTGAAGAGCTTGGGCTCGAACGTTCCCAGAAGGGTGTTGCGCATTTTATAGACCGCTAGGCAGTGCCAATTCTCCCACTGTTCGGGGGTCTGATCCAGAATCTTGTATTCGATCGGGAGCGTGTTGGATGTTTCGATGAAGGCATTCACGCCAGCCGTATATGCATCGACCATGGCTTTCGCTTCGGGGCTCGCGAGTTCGTAGTCAAGTTTCGCGGTACGCCCCATTCCCGCGGCACGTAGCAGACGGTCTTGGTTGATGCCACTCGGTCCGGCAAACTCCGACCATCTCCCGAGCGCGCGATGCCGGTCGAAGTCCATGTGCCAGAGGCGATCCTGCGCGGTTGCAAAACCCTGCGCGAAGAAAAGATCGTCCTCGTTTTCCGCTTTGATGTGGGGAACGCCCCATCGGTCCCGGTAAATCTCAACTGGCTTGTCGAGTCCCGGCAAGTGCATTGTAGTCGTGACGTCGGGTAGCACGGCTTTCAAATCGTCTTCGGTAATTTGTACTGGCATCCTCTCCTCCTGTGTGAATTCCTGCTTGCTCCCACGTTCGATGTGGGAAAATCAATTTTAGAACTGCGCTGTGTTGCGTGGCCACCTTCAATCATGTTGTCGATAATCGCTCGACGAATGCCCTGTGCGCAGCAGTCTCTAGTACTAGGGAAATGCTCTATTCACAAGCCGAGCACCTTGCTTGATTGTCGCCCATGTCGTTGCGAGCTTGGCTTTGGGTTCAACAGGTAACCCCAAGTCTCTGTCGGGAATGTCATCACCTGTGATGACGACGTTATCGAAGTGGGCTTCAACATTGTGACCCCAGAGCAATGCACCCCCTTTATCAGGGAAAGGTGTTTGAAAATCACAAAAACGTCTCTCATCAATGAACATTTCGTAATCTCCCTCATTGGCAACAATTCGCACGGCGTACCATTTGTCTTCCTGAATTGCGAATTCTTCTTGATGAAAAAATTGGGGCGCTCCCAAAAATCCACGACAACGAACTTTCCAGGGCGCTCCGCCTATAGATTCTGCGTTAAGGTCGATGAAACGCAACTTATCGAATCGGTTCTCATTATTCGCATGAACCCCTATCCCAAAAGACGGCGCCTCATCAACTGCATCTGCACAATCAGCGGGGAAAACCTTCACCAATTTGAACTGACAAGCAAACTCGTAATTCTCCCATGTTTCATCACCTATTAGCCGAGCGCCTGAGCTAGCACATAAATTCTTTGAGACAATAACCAACTCGCCGTTCTCAACAGACCACTTATCTAATCGGTTACCAACTTTAGTCCATTCCCACCCATCAAAATTCCCATCGTCAAAGTTATCCCGCAACGTTCCGGCCTGTACTGATATTGCCAGCAGTAACAGCATCAATTCGATTGTCAAGTATCTCATCGCTTTGCCTCCACCTAAATGGTAAAGAATTTCTGCCGACGTGTACTAGCCCGTTCTGTAATTCGAATAAAACGGTTGCCAGATCGCCTTCCAACAGTGCGCCTACAGCCAGGCGTAAGCCGGGGAAAACCTGACTTTCGATAATGTTGTCGGCATCCGGTGTTAACGGCACATAATCCCCCTCAATGAGATGAAACCAATCGAGCTGTCCGTCTTGGGTTCGCCAGACGATGTATTCCTGTACACCGTTGCGGCGGTAAGCTACCAACTTCTCGCGCAGATCATAATCTGCACTGGTGCCGGCGACTTCGACAATCAGTTCCGGTGCTCCTTCAATGTAATCCTGGTTGCTGAGCTGGGAGTTTCCACCCTTTTCGGGGGCGAGTCGTAACAACGCATCGGGCTGTAGTTCGTTGTTGAGATCAAGGTAGACGGTGGCGTTGTCACCAAGGCGAACCCCTGGTGTTGCGACGCGATAAGTACCGAGCCAGATCATTACATCGGCGTGGGGTTCACTATGAATATCAAAACGTACAGGTGAGGGCACGTAAACAACTCCTTCAATCAGTTCGGCCTTCTTCAGATGCGGCATTGCTTCATAGCGCCGTTCAAACTCCTCCCGCGTGAGTTGATCGCCGTGCTTCAGCGGTGGTGGGACATCCTCGATATGGATAGTCGGTTGAGCATGGACCTCCCCCACTTTACGGTCCTCAACTTGAGATTCCTCCTCTACCGTGCGTTCAACAGTCATGATAATTGGGCCTCCCGATTGCAGTGGTTGTGTTATTCAAAATGTAGAGCGGCAGATGCCTTCGACCCCACGACTTCAAAAATAGGGCATAAGAATCGATGGGAGGACAAGGCGCGTATGTGCTTCGGCAAGCACCTTACCCTCCCTATCAAGCCTGAATCGACGTTATAGCTCCGGCGCCGAGACACCATAGGATGCCGCCGCTTCAACCAGACGGTTCCACGTAGCTTCTTCGATCGGAATGCCCTCTTTCATCCGTTTTTCCCGACTCCGCTCCTCGAATTCGCCGGGAACATAGATCTCGTCAACGCCGGGCAGTTTGGCTGAGGCCTTCACCCATTCGGTGAGGTATTCAATTTCCTGCTGGTAGACGTCGAGATCGATAAAATCCGCGATTTTGATGGCGATCATCACGATGCCACTCGCGCCACGGGTTGGTTTTTCACGGCTACAACCCGCCCACGAGAGACCACCGGCGATCGCGTCGATCATGAATCCCAGACCGAAACCCTTATGCCCAAACTGAAATCCGCCGATCGGCATCACTGCCGTATCGTCATAGCGATCTCGGAACGCACTCGGATCCGTGACGGTTTTCCCTTCCGAATCAATCATCCAGCCCTCCGGCATCTCCTCGTCGCGTGCGATCTTAACAAGTATCTTTCCACCGGCGACAACGCTCAGTGTCATATCGAGCATCAACGGTTCGCCGTGTTTGCGCGGAACCGCAATTGCAATCGGGTTGGGCGGAAGCCGACGCGATGTACCACCAAAGGGGTGCATAAACCGGCCGCCGCCATTGAGCAGCACGATGCCGATCATCCCCGCCTTCGCAGCTCGCGTTGGATAAGTCCCCATCCGGCCGGCATGTCCACAGTGGTGGAGCCCAACGGCGCCGAAGGTGTTGGTTTTCGCTTTTTCAATCGCCATATCCATCGCGTTGAGCGCCGCAACCATACCGAGGGCGCCGTTGGCGTTAATCACCGCATTCGCCGGGGTTTCACGGACGATTTCCATTTTATCCGCCGACGGTCCGCCTTTCATGCCGTTTGCATAGCCAGGGGCGTTGATGACCCCATGTGAGTCGTGTCCCATCAGATTGGAATCCACAACGTGATCGCTGACGATTCGTGCGTCCTCTTCAACGCCGCCGGCAGCAATGTACATATCATATACGTATTTTCTGAGAACGGTGTGAGAAACAGTAGGCATAGAAGCCTCCTTATATTAATAAACTAATGGTGCTAGTTTGAAACCATAGATTCAGTCATAGCAAAGATCCATTTTTTGCGAGGTCGAAAATGTCAATTCTACGATCCTTGTGGGGACTGCATCTTCGTCAACTAGCACCAAAGGTTAATAATGTGTATCGCGTATTGCGTAAAACGTAACTGGAAGTGCGGGTAGATTTCCTTCTGCATCTAAACGTTGTGCTTGCATGAACAAACGTCCTTTGCCGTCGCTGTATTGTCATCCGCTCAAGCCCTGAACTTCGGCTGCCTTGGCGCCCGATCTCTTTGCAATCGCAATTTTGACCCCTTCAACGGGAGCTCGACCCTCGCGCCATTTTGTAGGTGAGACTCCATGAACGCGAAGATTAGTTCCGTACTTGCGTGAGCGACGCGAACACCACCCCGCGGCGGTTCACCGGTATCTAACGAATGCACCAGATCTTTGACGAGGTTGGCTGTACTGCTCGTGCGTTCAAACTCAGGAAACGTCTCCGGCGCCAAGCACGTCCGCCAGCCGGGGACATCGGTTTGGCGACGAAGGTGCCACTGCCAGCCATTGTTCCAACAGGTCAGACTCCCCTTTTCACAGATCGCCTCCCACTCACTTGAGCGCGGGGAGAGCAGTGCATAAGCCGTTACGCCATTTTTAAACTGGATGATGCCCTGCCCAACTGGATCTTCCGAAAAGATGTCGCCATCGATGATTCCTTCGGCATTGGGAAGGTGCGCCGAGACCCACGACGCTGGGTGATCGCTGTTCAGCCTCAGGATGAGGTCAAAGTTATGGCTGGCGGTGTTGAAGAGCGTTCCGTTCGCGTAGATGATCAACGTCTTGAGCGCACCCAACTCTCCGCTATCGATAATCTCCTTCATCTTGTCGAAGCCGGTGTGCCAGCGGCGATTTGTCCCCAGGTTCAAGAACACCCCGTTGCGCTCCACAGCCTCGACCATCGCATCGGCTTCCTCCATTGAAGCTGCCATCGCCTTTTCCGCGTAGATCGCTTTGACGCCGTGCTCGGCGGCGTAGATGACGATTTCAGCGCGATGTTCTGGTTGTGTCGCCACGCTAACGATGTCGAGATTTTCCTTTTCGATCATCTCCCGATAGTCGGTGTACTGACGCTCTGTCGGCACATCGTACCACTTGCCGAATT
>JAPUIP010000509.1 GCA_027296925.1 Candidatus Poribacteria bacterium
AGTGATTGGAGAGGTTAGCTAGCTCTGTTGTCGCACGAGTCGATTGCTGCGTACTATCCGCCGATCGTTGAGAAATATCGCCGATCAGTTGAGTGTTGGAGCGAGATTTTTCCGTATACGCTGGAGGAAGCGCATTGCTCAAATAACAATCCTTGGCGGCGGCATATTCTTAAAGAGATGGTATGGGTATACGGAAATTTGGACGATTCTGAAAATAAAGCGGAAGATGATGGGCGTTTAGCCTTTGATAACCAGCGTCCGGGTTGTCGATCTCCCTTCATCATCAACGCAGGTCAGCCGATGGGTTCCTGCAACGGGCGTGAGGAAAACCGGCTCCGTGGAATCGCCCCGAAAAATTAACGCCCCATCGACAAACCAGAAGATCTGTTTCGTTCGGTTGGACACAGAGGCCTCCAGAAGAATCTTTTGGTATGCAAGCGGCACACCCGCCCGTATATGATATTCGCTATCTTTTGACGGCGAACGGATAATAGGCCCGTGTCCAGCGACAACACCGGAGCAATCCGGATTGTGCGGGGGGATGGGTTGAATGGCAAAGCCGTTTCGTTTCAACCACGTGGCAATCTCCGCAGACCACTCCTCAAAGACGACATGCCGATACGTTCGTCCAATCTGACAGTGTGAACAGAGCGCCGTTCCAGTTTGACTATCAACGGGGATCTGTTTGTGAATGGAACACAGCGTGTTGGCGGAAACGCTGGGGATATAGTAATCGACCTTGGAGGCGGGGCAGTGAACCGATAATGGCATGCCACTTAGCGCGCAGACCTTGCGAGTCCGCACTTGATAGGGGCGCGTAAACCATCGATTTGTGGCGGGCGTCGTCAGTGCATTGAAGAGCGCAAACAGGATGGGTGCGGCAACTTCAGATCCGACGAGCGACGGCACACCACGCCCGTCGAAATTGCCCACCCAAACGCCGATTGTGTATTCGGGCGTATAGCCCACACTCCAGGCGTCTCGATGCCCGTAAGAGGTGCCCGTCTTCCACGCGACTTTGGGTAGGTTGATCGACGCTTCAAAACAGGCTGGCAGATCGGGGCGGCGGACTTCTGTAAGCATTTCGGTTAAAATGAAACAGGCTTCCTTGCTTAATAGCTGTTTGTTTGGGTGGGTAGCGAGTCGTGAGCGGGGAGTGGCGATTCGTCCCCTTGTCTCCCTGTTACCTTCCCTCCTTATCAACCGGTAGGGGGCAAACTCTCCAAAATTCGCAAGTCCCGCATAGAGGGTTGTTAATTCCAGCAGTGTGACTTCACACCCGCCCAGGATGAGGGATAATCCGTAGTGTGCTTTCGACTGTGTCAGTGTGGAGATGCCGGCACGTTTGAGAAACGAGTAGATGCCGTCGTTTCCCAATTGGGCGTACAGATTCACGGCAGGCACATTGAGCGAATGCGCTAACGCATCCCGCGCGGTTACATAGCCACGATTCGCTCCATCATAATTGACGGGGCTGTACCCGGAGTAGTCGACGGGAACGTCGTTCAGCAGGCGTTCGGGAGTCGTGAGCCCCCGATCCAGAGCGAGGGCGTAAATGAACGGTTTGAGCGCTGAACCGGGGGAACGTGGCGCAATTGCACCGTTGACTTGCCCGGCGCCGGCCCGGTCGAAAAAGTCGTAGGAGCCGACCATCGCCAATATCTCACGGCTCCGAGTGTCCATCACCACGACAGCGCCCGTCGAGATGCCCTCGCGCTGCAGCGGAGCGAGATGTGCCTGTAGAATGCGCTCCGACAGTTCCTGAATTTCGGCGTCGAGGGTCGATTGAATCCGCGCGTTCTGGGGAAACCTCCGCTTCAGTAAGCGTGTCATGTGGAGCGCCTTGAATGGCATTAGATGGCGTTTTGTTGGAATAGGCTCACTGCTGGCTTCTTGAAATTCCCCTTCGCTGATTTTGCCGAATTTGAGCAGGCGACTCAGTACCTTCTCGCGTGCGTTTCGGGCATTTTTGGGATGGAGGTCTGGACGCAACCGCGTCGGTGAATTGGGAATGGCAGCGAGGAGCGCGGCTTCACCCAGGCTGAGGCGATGCTGTGGTTTGTTGAAGTAGACACGGGCTGCGGCTGCCGACCCGATGATGTTACCGCCATAGGGCGCCATGTTGAAGTAGAGGGTGAGGATCTCGTCTTTGGAGTAGACGAGCTCGAGTTGTAACGCGCGGAACATCTCGATCAGCTTATGCGGCACCGTGCGATCTTTCGGCTCCATCATCCGCGTGACCTGCATCGTGATAGTTGAGCCGCCCCTGACCACACGCCGCGCCTTGATATTGTCGATCGCCGCCTGGACGATTGAGAGGGGGTTGATGCCAAAGTGGTGGTAGAACCAGCGATCCTCGTACGTCAGCACAGCAGTTCGCAGTAGGGGTGAAGTCTCATCTTTCGCCCTTATAGGGATGCGCCACGCATCGTCCGGTGCCGTAAACGCCCTGAGCCATTCGCCGTGCCGATCTAGCACTAGCGTTGATGGCGGTTGATGCAGTTTGTCCACCGGCAGCGGAAACAGCCAGTTTCCAATCAGGAACAGTACCATAAGCGTTAATCCTGTTCCGGCAAGGCTGAGAAGGAAAAATCGGATTCGTCTCGAATGGATGATTTCCATCATTCTTGGTTTACCTCGTATGATGTTGAGTTCTGCGCGGGTATATCTGAAAAAACGTAATGGTCAAGACGATGGCTGACATGAACTTTCTTTCACGGTTGGCTACCCCCCAGTCTCGCATATTCCGCCGGTGTAGACTATGATTTTGACCCACACAGAATATCTGAAAAAAGGAATAACCATGCAATCTTTACAACCACAGTGGAAGCGATACCAGGAACTTCGCCCTGATGAGTTAGCATCCTGCCTTCAAACTGCCCCGGTTGCCTTTTGGCCACTGGGTCTTATTGAGCATCATGGCTGGCATCTGCCCGTTGGATACGACGGGCTCAAGGCGGAACGCATCTGCATCCGGATTGCCGAAGAAACGGGCGGCGTTATCCTCCCAACGATGTGGTGGGGAGCTAACGGTGGTCACGGCGATTTCTTGTGGACACACTATCAATCGGAGGAAGCCACCACGTCGATTTTGGTGAATACAACGGAACAGCTCATCAGATTCGGATTCCGCGTCATTGTGCTGCTTGCGGGGCATTATCCCTGGCAGGGGCTCTTGGAAAAACAGCTCCCAACACTTCAAGCGAAACACCCAGAAGTCTTGTTGTTGTGGGGAACTGAAATGTCAATCTGTGGAGAAGCCGTGAAGCTCAACGGTGATCACGCCGCCCGCGAGGAGACGTCTTATGGGCTTTGTTTATTCCCGGAGCTGATTGATATGAACGCCCTGCGGCCGGGCAGGGATGCGTCCGCGTGGCCACAGGGCGATGCCCCTCCAACCGAAAAACAGCATCCCGGCGTCTGTTTTGATCCAAATGAGCCGCTGTTTGGACAGATGGGCGCAGATTCCCGGACCGCCTCGGCGGCGCGTGGGGAAGAAGGAATCACGCGTCTTGTGAACCATCTCGCAACGACAATTCATGGTTATCTGGAACGTGAATGAGAATCTGCTTAAATTTTTAATGGAGGCATTAAGATGAATAACACAACCCCGCATGTGGTGTATCTATCAAGTAGCGCACATAGTGATTGGCGAGAACCCGTAAAAGCCAAATACCTGAATGATGATCGCGTGGTCTTCGTTGGCCCGTGCGAGCAGCATGGACTCAGCGATGCAATGGGAGCGCCGGGGGATGTCAAACCCGGACATAAACTTCGCATCATGCAGATGCTTAGCAAAAGCGACGTTTTATTCGGTTATATTCCGGATGATCGCTACAGATCATTCAATATTATGCTGGAAATTGGGCTTGCACGCGCATGGGGTCGAAAGATCCTCTTTGTCAATGAAGCCAGAAGTTTGGACGAAGAGGTGCGATCCGCCCAAGCGTATGTCGATGAGTCATTCGACGGGTTGCAAGCGGGACTAAATCGGCTCCATCAACTGATCGCATCTGAAAATGATAGACCGAGCCCCGAAGTGGGACAACTCGTTAAGCCGACCGGCCGCGTCACGCACCAAATCTTCCTCTCCGGTAGCAGCGAGCCCGGCTGGATAAACCGCGTTCAGGCGCGCTATCGTGATCATGCAGAGGTCACACTCACCGTCGAAGAAGGTATGGACGCCCTGACGAGCAGCGATATTTTGCTTGCCTGCCGGACGAATAGCGAAAGCCGGCTCTTCAACCTTTCGCTTGCGGTGGGCTATGCGAGCGCACTCGGCAAACGCATTCTCTTTGTCAACGAAGGCGACCACTACTCCCATGCGTACGATTATATCAAACCGTTCTCGGACGGCTACTTCACCGACCTCGACGAAGGATTACGCTATCTCGATTATGCCGTGGGCATTGAGGACAGATTGTAATTGAATCGAGAGATATTCCCATGTTGTTTCGCTTTTCACTTTACGGTTTTCTCAAAAATCAACGGTACTACGAGCCGTTTCTCATCCTGGCTTTTCGGGAGAAAGGGCTTTCGTTTTTTCAGATTGGCATTCTGATTGGGTTTCGGGAGATTTGTATCAACCTCTTCGAGGTCCCCAGCGGCGCACTCGCCGACCTGTACGGGCGTCGGCGTGCAATGATTCTTTCTTTCAGCGTATATGTCGTCTCCTTTTTGCTGTTTGGTTGGAGCCAGTCACTGATTACGCTTTTCGGCGGCATGTTTTTCCTGGCCCTTGGCGATGCATTCCGCACGGGCACGCATAAAGCGATGATCTTTGATTGGTTGCGACTTCAAGGCAGAGATCACGAGAACACGAAAATCTACGGCTACACCCGATCTTGGTCTAAGATGGGTTCCGCGATCTCCGTGTTGATTGCCGGTGGGCTGGTCTTCTACAGCGGGAACTACAGCTACATTTTCCGATTTTCCGTTATCCCATATCTGCTCAATATTATCAATTTCCTGGGCTATCCTGCGGTGTTGGATGGTGAAAGGAAGCATGGCTTTTCGATGAAAGCGGTTGCGATTCTATTGGGAAGCGCGTTGAAACAAGCCGTGCATCATTCGCCGCTCCGCCGATTGATGGTGGAGTCCATCGGATTTGGGGTTATGTTTAAGGCAAGCAAAGACTACCTGCAACCTGTCTTAAAACAGACCGCGATTCTGCTGCCGCTGCTTCTGACACTTGAATCTGAGAAGCGTACTGCGCTGCTGGTAAGCACGGTCTATTTTGTACTCCATTTACTATCGAGTGTAACTTCACGCCACGCACATCGACTGGCAGACTGGCAAGGCAGTGAGGAAGGCGCAGCTCGTTTCATCTGGCGTGTCGAATGGTTACTCTTCGCGTGTCTACTGCCGTTGCTTTGGTTCAAGCAATATGCCGGTGTGATTGTTACTTTCGTGGCATTGGAAGCACTGCAAAACTTCTGGCGTCCTGTGCTGGTGAGTCGAATCAACCTGCATTCCACGCCCGAAATGGGCGCGACAATCCTCTCGATTGAATCGCAGGCGAAATCGTTCGCCACGATGCTGCTCGCTCCGCTGCTTGGACTCGCTGTGGATGGCGTCAACGGATTCTGGCCCGTGGGGACTGTGGGGTTGCTGATTGCCACAGGAATCCTCTTTTATTCACACACTCGGCGTGAAATTGCTGAACCTTCCATCTAGCAAAAGCCCATCTACTCAGTTCAGACATTAAAGCGGATCGTTAGGACATCGCCATCGTGCACAACGTAATCTTTTCCTTCCAGGCTGAGTAAGCCCTGCTCTCTCGCTTTTACCAGGCTACCACACTCCACGAGCGTCTCCCAGTGAATGGTTTCGGCACGAATAAATCCGCGCGCGATGTCCGTGTGGATTGCCCTCGCAGCATCGAGGGCCGTCATCCCACCCTTGAGCGTCCATGCCTTCAACTCGCTGGAAAGGACGGTAAAAAAGGTGATCAGCCCAAGCAAACGATATGAACCGTGGATGACCCGTATGAGCGCGGATTCATTTAACCCCATTTCACTCAGGAAGATTTCGGCATCGTCCGCATCCAGTTGACCAATCTCCATCTCCAATTTTGCAGCGAGCGCGATGATTTCAGTCTGGGGCTGTTGCGCATACGATGCAACAGCCGTGCTTAACGCTTCCGCCTGATCCAACTGATCCTCACCAATGTTGAGAATCAACAGCATCGGCTTTTGCGTCAAAAACCCGTACCCGCGGATTGCCTTTTCATCTTCGGGGGAAAATTCGATTTCCCGAAGTGAGGTGCCCCCCTCAAGTGCGGCTTTGCATTTCTCCAATACAGTGCGTTCATGTTCCAATGCCGGAACGCTTTGGGTTCGCAGTTCGCGACGAAGTCGATCTAGCCGCCTGTCTATGACCTGTAAATCTGCGAAGGTGAGTTCGATATCGATTGTCTCAATGTCTCGCTTTGCATCTACACTTCCCTCAACATGAGGTACGGTATCGTCCGCAAAGACGCGAACCACATGGAGGAGCGCATCGACTCCCCGTAAGTCTGCAATGACTCCCGTCTCCAGCGCCCCTTGTGCCACTTCTCCCTTGGAAACGCCGGCAAGGTCAACATAATCAATACTTGTCGGGATGACCTTCTTGGGATTCAACAATTGTGCCAGCGACTCTAACCGTTCGTCCGGAACTTTGACCGAACTGAGATTGGATCCTTTCTTGGCGATGTATGTCCCCGTTTCTGCCTGAGATTGTGTCAAGGCATTGAAAAGCGAGGTCTTTCCAACATAAGGCAGCCCAACAATGCCGATTCTCATAAAACCTCCATCTCCTTCCGACCTGTGACTGTGGCAAGAGCATACCACTTCAGGTCGCCCGGTGTCAAGGTTCTCTGCCAATCTCTTGACTGAATCCCCAAAGCGAAGTACAATTGAACCGTACGCTGAACATGGATCTCTTCTAACAATAGCGAGGAAAGTCAATGAGATTTCAAGGAAAATCTGCGATTGTGACCGGCGGGGCTTCAGGCATTGGAGCGGCAACAGCGAAACTGTTTGCGGCTGAAGGGGCCAGTGTCGTTATCGCCGACGTGAATCCGGCCGGCGAAGCCATCGCCCAGCAACTCTGTGCGCAAGGGCAAAAAGCGGTATTTGTTCAAACCGATGTTTCAAACTCGGCTGAAGTCGAACACATGATCCAGGAGACCCTTCGGCAATACGGTCGGTTAGACATCCTGCACAATAACGCGGGAATTCTGATCGTTGGTGACGTCACGACAATTCCGGAAGCCGACTGGGAGCGATGCATCGACATTAATCTGAAAAGTGTCTACCTCGTCTCCCGGTATGCCATTCCGGCGATGCGACAGACCAATGGGGGCGTGATCATCAACACCGCTTCCACCGCCGGGCTATCCGGGGGAAGTGGTTATTCTGTCTACGGTGCGTCGAAGGCAGGCATCATCCTGTTGACCCAATGCATGGCGTTAGATTTCGCAAAGGAAAATATCCGTGTCAATGCGGTTTGTCCTGGGCCCACCGCAACGCCGATGATCCTGTCATCTGCCGCTGACCCGCAGGGTGCACTTGATCGGTGGTCGAAGGAATTGCCGATCGGGCGTGCAGG
>JAPUIP010000051.1 GCA_027296925.1 Candidatus Poribacteria bacterium
GCATGTATTTCGCCGAGAATTGGATCAGCGTCGATCCGGCTGCCGACTATGATGAAACCCTCGCCACTATACAGGCGGCGGTCGATGGCTACCCCGGCCTCTATCGCGATGTGCTGACCTATCTGAAAGAAAGAATCAGGGAGGTTCTGACCGGATCGTCGGAAAGCATAAACGTCCGCATTTATGGACAAGATCTCAAGATTCTTCGCACTAAAGCGGAGGAGGTCAGGGAGGCCCTTTCGGAGGTCGACGGCCTGGTTGAGTTACATGTGGAGCTCATCACAGAGATACCGCAGATACAAATCAAGGTAGACCTGGAAAAGGCCAAGCGCTATGGCATTAAACCCGGCGACGTCCGCCGGGCGGCCACCGCAATCATAGGGGGCAACGAAGTCAGTGATCTGCACAGGGGCGGCAAGGTTTATGAAGTGCAGGTTTGGAGTATACCCAAAGCTCGCCACAGCCTCACCAGTATTGAGGAGATGCTGATCGACCGGCCAGGTGGCGGTCACGTGCGTCTGCAGGACGTGGCGGAAGTGAAAGTCAGATCGACCCCGAACGTCATAAAACGTGAGAACGCGAAGCGCCGCATTGACGTTGGTGGCAATGTGCGTGGCAGGGATCTTGGTTCGGTCGTGGCTGACGTCGAGCAGGCCCTGGCGACAGTGGAGTTCCCATTGGGGTACCATCCGGAGCTGATAGGAGAGTATGCGGAGCGGCAGGCGGTGCAGAGGAAGATGATAGGCTTTGCAGCCCTTGCTGCAATAGCGATTTTCTTGTTGCTGCAATCGTCATTCAAGAGCGTCCGTTTGGCAACCCTGTCTTTCTTGCTGCTGCCCTCAGCCATGGTCGGTGGCGTGCTGGCCGCATACGCTGGTGACGGCGTTATCTCGCTCGGTTCGCTCGTGGGATTCCTTACCGTGTTGGGGATCTCTGCCCGCAACGGCATCTTGATGATCAATCACTTTCAGCATCTCGAGAGGTATGAAGGCGAGACTTTCGGACCCGCGCTTGTCTTGCGCGGCGCCCGCGAACGCCTGGCGCCAATATTGATGACTGCGACAACAACCGGACTGGCCCTTGTGCCCCTGGTGATTGCCGGTTCAATACCCGGTAATGAGATAGAACACCCAATGGCCACTGTCATTCTGGGTGGCCTGATCACGTCGACGTTACTCAATCTGTTCGTTGTGCCCTCGTTGTATCTGCGCTTTGGTGCTCGCTCTGCGTATAGTGAGCAACTGAAGTTTGCCTAGTAGCAACAGAAAATGAAAGGGATTGGCGGACAATGTATTTCCGCTGTCCCTTTCATTTGACCTCTGCCGTGACTCTTATAAAAACCGGAGATCATGCAAGAGGGCAATTAATTTGTGGGAGATTTTTTAGGAAGTCAACATGAGAAAATGTATTCAGATTCTTACAGGCATGGCTTTGGTGTTGAGCCTTCCCGGCCTACTGCTAACTGGCGGCGCGGGAACCAGTCAGCATCAGTCTTTTGAAGTTGCCAGCGTCCATATCGAACAGAATGCCACAGACGGTGACATGGAAGTCGTATTTCAAGTTAAGGGTGGCGATGACGGTCTGGTCAGGCTCAAAGTGATTTCCCCTGACGGTCGTCCCGTTATCGATTTCAAGGCGCCCGATCCATCAACAATGGGGATCAAACAGTTTCGGATGGAATCTCCGGAACCTGGGGATGTGGCGGGCCTGAAAGCAGCTTACCCAGAAGGTGTTTATGTCTTTGACGCAGCTACTGCAGCTGGCGATGAATTCCATGGCGAATCCACGTTGGACCACACCTTGCCGGCCACAGTCTCCTTTTTAACGCCGGAACCGGAAGCCGAAAATGTCCGCGTCGATGATCTGGAAATTACCTGGACCCCGGTCGAGGATCTGGCTGCCTACCTTATCGAAATCGAGCAGGAGGAGCTGGATGTGAGCATTCAAGCGAGACTGCCCGGGTCGGTGACAAAGTTCGCGCTACCTGATGGATTTTTGCTTCCTGGTAAGGAGTATAAGCTGGCCATCGGCACCATGACGGAAGAGGGCAACCTCTCCTTTGTCGAGACTTCTTTTGCCACCGCAGGCAATGAGCAAGGGGATCACTAGGTCGGACTCGGTGCGGAAACTCATTCTTATCACGTGCGATATGCGAAAAGGATATGGCCTTGCAGCTCTTGCATTCACCCGCTCCCCGCTATGCGCATTTCTTGTCGAAATGCCGGTGTTGACTGAAGTAGAAAATGATTTTTGAAACCACTGCGAGCGAACTCTTACGAACAACAGAGTCGGCTAATTAAGGAGAACACAAAACATGTTAATCGTGAGAAGTAAGCTTGAAAAATGTTCTATATTCATGCTATTGTTTGTCTTAATGATTTTTGTCCAGATCGTACAAGGACAAAACAATGAATCGGATTTCAAGTTTTCCGGTGATTTCCGCTTGCGTTATGAGAACACCTCCAACCAGATACTCGGCACGCCTTTGCCGGACAACGAGGATGCCCGAAACCGCCAGGTCATTCGTCTTCGTGCAGCCGCCACAAAACAGGCTAACGACATGATCAAGGTGGGCGCCCGCTTAACCACCGGTTCGAGTGACGACCCCAATTCAACCGATGTTACGCTCGGCAGTTTTGTCAACGACCTCCAGGTTAGCCTGGATCGTCTTTATGCCGAGTACCAGAACAAAGGGCTCT
>JAPUIP010000510.1 GCA_027296925.1 Candidatus Poribacteria bacterium
AAAGACAACGGCTTTTCTTACTTTCTGCTCTTTTACTACAACCAGGTGCTGGATTTGCCGGGTACCCTCGCCGGTACCGCAATCCTCATCGCGATGTTGTTCGATGCGATTTCCGATCCACTCGTCGGAGTCTGGTCGGACAATACCCACTCGCGCTGGGGCCGCCGGCATCCGTTCATGTATGCCTCTGCTTTCCCGGTTGCGTTTGCCTACTTTTTTCTCTGGAACCCGCCGGAGTTGTCCGAATTTGGACTTTTTATCTACCTCACGATTGCCTGCATTCTCGTTCGATTTTTCATCACGCTCTACGAGATTCCGTCGAGCGCGATGGTTGCGGAGTTGACGGAAGACTACGACGAAAGGACGAAACTTCTCAGCTACCGCTACATGATGGGCTGGGTCGGCGGCCTGTTCATGGCGGTGCTGAACTGGGGCGTGTTCATGGTGGCATATGGCACGACCTCGGAGACGACTTTTCGGGTGTATGGCTCCGTGGGTTCCGTGGTCATGCTGGTGGCCATCCTCGGTTCATCGTGGGGCCTGCATCGTTATATTCCCTATTTGCAATCGCCGCCGCAGCGTGACTCCTATCGGATTGGCGAAATGCTGCGTGACATGGGTGTAACACTCAATAATCGAAATTTCTTCGCACTCTTTCTGGCAGGTCTGTTCGCTTATATCGGCGCCGGAATCTCGACGAATTTCGACACTTATGTCGTGACACATTTCTGGGAAATTCCACCGGAAAAATGGCGCTGGGTAATCGGATCACTGTTCGTGTCGGCGCTGATACCCCTCGTCGCAGCACCTTACCTCACGCAAAAGCTGGACAAGAAGAAGGCGGCGATGAGTATCTACGCCTTCCAGATCTGCTTTGGCGCGCTGCCTTTCATATTGCGACTGGCCGGCTGGTTCCCCGAAAATTCGAGTGACTGGGTCTACCCGCTGATCTGGGCACACACTATATTGAACGTGATCGTCATAGTGATGTACGGAATCGTACAGTCGTCGATGTTGGCGGATATTGTCGAGCATAGTCAGGCAGCAACGGGGCGCCGCGAAGAAGGGCTCTTCTTCGCATCCAGATCGTTCGCGCAGAAGGCGACTTCGGGCGTGGGCGCCTTCATTGCCGGCGTCGCCCTCGACGTCATCAGCTTTCCCAGAGGAGCTGCACTCGGCGAAGTGGATCCTGATGTGGTGTGGAACTTAGGATTCATCTATGGCCCGGTGCTGATGCTTTTTTACTTCCTGGCGCTGGGATCGATCAGTTTTTATCAGATCTCCCGCAAAGGTCACAATGCCCGGATTGATCGACTGGCTGCCGTTGGTTCGGAGCCCGCATCATGAGCGAATTGAATACCAGGCCTGTGATCGTGACCGGTGGCGCCAGTGGCATCGGCCGTGCGATCGTGGATCGGCTGGTGGCGGAGGGTTATCCGGTTGGCGTGTTCGATATCAATCAGGCAGGGTTGGCGGAACTCGCGACAGCTCACGGCGAGGCGGTATGCACTTATTCCGTCGATATCAGTGACTATGGTTCCGTTGCTGCAGCGGTCGCCCAATTTGAACAGGATACGTCTTCCGTTTACGGACTTGTCAACAACGCAGGATGGGATGAGGCTCGAGTGTTTCTGGATACGGATCCGGAATTCTGGCGCAAAATCATAGACCTCAATCTATATGGTCCACTCAATGTGACGCACTGTGTGCTCTCACGGCTCAAGACACGGGGTGCCGGTCGAGTGGTGAGTATTGCGTCGGACGCCGGACGCGTTGGCTCCAGCGGTGAAGCCGTTTATTCAGCGGCAAAAGGCGGCACCATTGCGTTGATGAAGACGCTGGCACGTGAACATGCACGCCACGGCATCACGTTCAACAGTATCTGTCCCGGACCCACCGACACGCCCTTGCTGGCTGGTTTTGATGACTCGGGAAAGCTGTTGGAGGCGTTGAAGCGTGCCATTCCGCTGAAGCGTCTTGCTGAGCCAGCGGATTTCCCCGGGTTGGTGGTCTACTTCCTCAGTGAGGAAGCTTCGTTTGTTACGGGTCAGACCATCAGCATTTCCGGCGGGCTGTCGATGCACGGTTGATCGCCGCGTCGCGAACCTGAATCCATTCACGAGAGAATATTTCACGAGAGAGCATTCATGAGCGATTTTGAAGATATCCTGTACGAAGAAAGCGCTGGTGTTGCCAGTATCACCATCAATCGTCCCGAGGTTTACAACGCATTTCGTCCGCGCACGGTCATGGAACTTCTGCAGGCGTTCTATGTGGCGGGTTGGAACGATGATATTGGCGCTATCGTGCTCACAGGTAGCGGCGAGAAAGCCTTTTGCACTGGAGGTGATCAATCAGACCACGAAGGGAGTTACGGCGACGGCGAGACGCGTGGCGGGATCGGTATGCCTGTGGAGGAACTGCACTGCGTTATTCGAGACGTACCTAAGCCGGTGATCGCAAAAGTGCGCGGTTATGCCATCGGCGGCGGCAATGTATTGGCAACAATTTGTGATCTGACCCTTGCCAGCGAGACCGCAATCTTCGGTCAGGTCGGACCGAAAATGGGATCGGTTGATCCCGGCTTCGGGACCGCGTATCTCGCCCACGTAGTAGGCGAGAAGAAAGCCCGAGAAATCTGGTACCTGTGCCGTCGTTACAGCGCCCAGGAGGCGCTCGAGATGGGATTGATCAACGCCGTGGTGGCGGACAGTGAGTTGGATGCGGAAGTTGCCCGTTGGTGCGAAGAGCTGGTGGCGCGCAGTCCGACCGCAATCGCGATCGCGAAGAAGTCATTCAACGCGGACACCGACAACATCAAGGGAATCGCCGGTCTTGGCATGCAGGCGCTGAAACTCTATTACGCGACGGAGGAATCCAAAGAGGGCGTCGCCGCTCTCAGTGAAAAGAGAGATCCGGATTTTCGCAAATTTTTGAGGTGAGGAGTAAGCATTCGCATTCCTGAGATCTATGCAGGATTGCGATGAGGCACGGGCTGCATCCGAACCGGCCATCACAGAAATGACCGTTGATGCTCGCGGTGCCCCCGGATTTCCGAGTACTCGACGTCGTTGCGTCTGGGTGCGCCTTACTGACGCGTCCCAGGTGGCGTGCTTATATTCGGATGCCCATCCCGAATCAGCTAAACACGCCACCTGCAAGGCCGATGAGAATTGCAGTGGGAACCGTGGCGAAAAACCAACGGCCGTAATTCGGCAATTGCCACCACCAGAGTTCAACTGTGTTGAGTGCCTCAAGCAAAATACTCACATCCCTTCTCCTTGCTCTTTCTTCCCTGTCATTGATCGATCTGCTTGTTCAGTTCTATCGATTTAGAAGATCTATCGGTTTAAGAGAGGCCTGTCCGTTTAACAGCTTGTCAGGCCTCTCTTCATCGCCCCCTCGGCGACAACCGATGACCGAGCGCTAACTTAGCGTCTCAAGCAGCAGAAAGAAGGGAAAGACAAAGGAAAATAATGGGTAAATAGAGGAGGAGGCGCGCCGAGAACGGCCGGAAAGGGTGAGAAACTGTTCTGTCTGACATAAAACAGTAAAGTGAGCTGATAAAGAGGGGTGAATGTCGAGTGAACCGAGCTATGGCGGTTGTCAGTGCGGGGCCATCCGTTAGCGTGCCGACGCTGTCACTGTGGCATGTGCCAGAAAGCGGCTGGCGGTTTCTTTGCAGCGCTCATAGGCGCGCCGTTGACCGCGCGCGAACCGGCAATATTCGCCAGCTCCGAATATGTGGCAAGAGGATTCTTGCAGGTGGCGTAGCCTCTCAGCTGACACCGCTAGATGTGTGTTGGCAAAGCGAGCAGAATGCATGAATCCCCAAGTCCTGTACGTCATTAATCCGAGGAGAGGTAGATGAGACTCACACTGGTACGTGCGATAGCAGGATCGACACTATGTTTTATGCTCGGTGCGGCCGCAAATGCGGCACAGATGCCTATTCCGCCGGATGCCGAGGATGTTCTGGCTGCCGCCTTTACCGGAAAATCTTATTCCCCGTATGTGGGGAGGCAGACGGCGCTGATGCCGTTGTGGGGTGATTCACACCTGCATACTGACATATCGATGGACGCCGGTGCATTCGGTAA
>JAPUIP010000511.1 GCA_027296925.1 Candidatus Poribacteria bacterium
GTGGGTTATCGGAGTTCACACAGTATCTATTTCGAGGTGCTTGGCGAGCATGGCTTCGTCGGGCTCGCGCTCTACCTCGCGCTGGGTATCGGGGCTTTCCTAACGGGCACGCGGGTTCTTCGATACACACGGGGGCAGCCGGATCTATCTTGGGCACGGGACTTGGCCAGCATGCTCCAGGTGACCCTGATAACCTTTGCGATGGCAGGGACCTTTCTCGGCCTCGCGTTCTTCGATCTTTACTATCATCTTGTCGCAATCATGATACTCGTCGGTGCGGTGGTGAAGAAGGCCTTGTCCACAGTGGCACGGGAATCGGGCCGTCAGCGTATTTTGGACCATGCAGCGCAAAGCAGCCTCGGATGACACGGGCCTCTAGACCAGATCTCGCTCATGGACGAGCACACACATCTTCCAATGGACTGAATTCGTCAAAATCGTCCGTCCTTTCTGACTCGACAAACAATCACTTGAATCCGTCGCGGGAGAACATTGTCCACTACGCCGGCGAAGCAGGTCCCTTTCTTATCACTTGTGTTGATGTTGAAGAAGAATTTAATTGGAATGCCCCATTCTCGAGACACGGCTATACCACCGTATCACTCCGAAGCATTGGCGTGGCCAAGAGAATTTTTGACAAGTTCCACATCCGGCCTATTTATTTTGTGGATTATCCCGTTGCCAAAAACGACCCGAGCGTTGCCATACTAAGCGACATATTGAACGCTGGGGAAGGTGAAATCGGCGCGCAATTACATCCCTGGGTAAATCCGCCCTTCGACGAGGATTTGACGGTTAGAAACTCCTATCCGGGCAATCTGCCACCTTGGCTCGAGGGTGCGAAGCTTCGGTTGCTTACGGAGATCATCCAAGAGCGATTTGGAATTCGTCCAACTGTGTACAAGGCCGGACGATATGGCGTCGGCGAGAACACCAAAGGGATGCTTGCGGAGAACGGCTACCGCATTGACATGAGCGTGCGTTCCCATTGTGATTTGTCCGATGACGATGGACCAGACTTTCGTAGGATCACGCCGTCTCCCTATTGGTTCCAACATGATCAGCACCGAATTCTGGAACTTCCACTGACCTGCGGTTACTTCGGCAGGCTCGGCCGCTGGGGACTAAAGCTTCAACGCACAATCGACCATCCGGCGGCGCGGCGCTTTCACGTTCTGGGAATTCTCTCGTATCTTGGCCTTCTGAATAGGGCCACGATAACACCAGAAGGGATACCTCTGCGGGAAGCCAAGGCGGTCACAAAGGCGCTTCATGCAAGGGGATTGAAGGTATTCATACTTGCTTTCCACAGCCCGTCTCTTGAGCCCGGCAACACACCCTATGTTCGTAACCATCTAGATTTGGCTAGGCTGGTTGAGTGGCTTGAGGAATTTCTTTATTTCTTCAGCACGGATATGGCCGGTCAGTTCGTGACGCCTCAAGAGTTTCTGGACTTGGTAAGTAGAGATGAGTGCGCGTAGGCTTCTCAAAGAATTGGCCTGGAAAGCCACGGCCGCCTCTCTCAAGACGCGGAACATCCTAGACTGGCCTGCCTGGGCGGCCAATCTGTTTGAGATCAAGCTGCCGTCCAATACAATCGTCAATGAGAAGACGTCATCCAGTGGTGGGGCCAACATCAACGTCATTCTGGATCTTATGAATGAATGCAAGTCAATACCTGGAGATATTGCGGAATGCGGTGTTTATCGGGGTTCGACCTTGATAAGTATGGCGCTGTACGTGCAGCAAATCGGCTCAGAAAAGAAGGTGTTCGGCTTTGATTCCTTTCAGGGATTCGATGACCACGTTGAATCCGATTTGAATTTGGGAGGTCAATTTGACCAACAAAAACGAAGAGGTGGGTTTGGAAACACTTCCCGATCATTCGTACAAAAAAGATTAGATATCCTCGACCTCAATCATGTTGAACTGGTATCTGGATTTTTTGAGAAATCACTAGAGAAATTCTCGGAACGGCAGTACTCCTTTGTTCATTTGGATTGTGATATTTATGAATCCTATCACACTTGCCTCAACTATCTATATCCAAGGTTGAGTGGTGGGGGCATCATGTTGCTGGACGAATATGATGACCCTCCTTGGCCCGGATGCAATCTTGCGGTGGATGAATTTCTCACCGAACACTCGGTTGATCTCCATCCAATTGTCAGGGACGGTCATCGGAAATTCTACCTGAGGCGGGACGCTTGGCGCGAGGTGAGCGGGCCTCAAGCGAATCCCGACGCCTGAGGCGGCGACCGTGACCTTCTCCTTCGAGACCTGTGGCAACGCGATCATTATCGTTCGCAAGAACGATATTCCCATACTTGCAACCGATCCGTGGCTGGTGGGCACCGCTTATTTCGGCAGTTGGGCCATCGACAATCCGCTCACGAAGACTCAAATCGAATCAGTCCAATCAGCAAAATACCTATGGATATCCCATGGGCATCCAGACCACCTGCATCCGGACTCTCTCGATCTACTGCCCGCTGGCAAGACAATCTTTCTTCCCGACCACTATGATCCCGGAATCAAGAATTTCCTTGAGGCGAAGGGCTTTACAGTTCAGATCTTAATGTATCGTGACTGGTTTAAGCTCGATGATGATATTCGCATTTGCTGTATGGACAATATCAATCAGGACGCGATTCTCGTTGTTGATACGAGCGATGGCCTTCTTATCAATAAGAATGATTCTCCGTTCGTTGGAGAGTTTCGGTTCTTAAGAAAACTGGTTCGGCTGCACCCCAAGCGGAGGTCTTACCTCGCGGCGCTTTGTGCGGTTGATGCCGACATGCTAAACATCGTCGATGCAAATGGAGAACGGATCATCGACCGCCCCGAGGACTACAAGAAGGGGACGATCTGGGCGGTTGCTCGCGGCGCAGACAAGCTCGGCGTCGGATCCTTCTGTTGCTCGTCCTCCCAGCATCTGTATGTGCGCGCCGACTCGGCGTGGGCCAACGACTACCGGATCGTATGGCAAGACATGAAGCAATTTTGGTCACGGCCGAATGTCAAATTGATTCAGCCCTATTCCACGATCGACATGGCCACTGGAGACGTCACTCATAACCACCCAGGGCAAACGTCTGAATTCTCCCGCATAACACTGGGAACGGGTAAGGATAACTGGAACGCAAGACTAGACGAAGCGGAGTGGGCCCGCGTCGGTGCCTTTTTCCGACAGTTCGAAACACTGTACAATGTCATCGATTTCGTGGCACTTACGGTCGGGGGCGAACGCAGAGATTTTGTGCTTGATGTGTCGAGGAACGCAATACCGGCCGAAAAATCTCGTGGCGTACACTTCCGCGTGCCAAAGCAATCGCTGTTGAAGACCGTCGAATATGGATACTTCGATGATCTCTTGATTGGCAATTTCATGAAAACGGAGCTGATCAATATAGCGCTTTACCCTGATTTTTCGCCTCGAATAGCAAAATACGGCGGTAATGCAAAAATATTTACCAATGCCGAATTAAAAAGTTTTCATATGCATTACTTTCGGCGCAATGCTTTAGTCTATATGTCTTGGCGTATGACGGCGACTTTCAACGATCGCCTGATTTCATTCTTGCGAAATTTGTCGGAGAAGTTGGGCGTCCGGCCGCTGCTGAAAAAAATCTATCGCCGCGCCCTTGGCGACCCCGCTTAGCCCAGGTCAAGGCACATCGCCGGCACTAGGGTCCGACCTCACAACCAGTAGCACACGATAGCGGCGAGCTAGACGGCTGAAAGGAGGTTTTGGGCGAGGCGGCTGTATCGGGTGGCGATCCTGCGGAAGTCCTTGAGGCGGCCGAACATGCACTCCTGTCGGTGCCAGTGACGAGGGCCGCTCAGGGTCAACTACGGACTCCGGAGCGGGCCGAAACTAAGTCTGCTTATACTCCACAAGCGGACATAGGCGGGCGAAGGCTTTCCCATGCCATTTGGTTGGTCGCATGGGGGGGTCAGCCGAATTTTGGGGCGTATTCCCGCTAACACTACTCGGCCGTGGTTGTCGAGATTCATAAATCTCCTTTCACCCCC
>JAPUIP010000512.1 GCA_027296925.1 Candidatus Poribacteria bacterium
GTGGATTATCAACGAAGGATCCATGAACGTCACTATCAGACTCTCCGGGCAAAACCCGATGATCTTTGAGTAACTGATAGAAATCCGATTCCTGTGCCTATAACCCGGAATTGTGCTGTTGGTGCCATAAAGCCGCGCATGCTTATGGCTGCTTCTGGCCGTAAGCAGCCGTTCGTTAACATTGTTTAACGGCGACTTTGGCCCCGAAACCGGACGTTCGGATGATATATTTCGAGGCCGAAGCTAAGGTCTCGAATCGACCCAACGCGGACGTAAGCATCCGTTACTACTCTTTAGTTGCATGTTGCTGCATATCTGGGGGATAAAAATTGAAGAAAGTAGCCCTCGCGCAGACTGTCTCTGTTCTGGCATCGTGCTATTGGCGTCACTGACTGAAGCGCATCTATGCTTCTGGCCGGGAGCCGACATAGAGGCTAGGGCTAGATCGGTAGTTCTTTTCAGCTGCTTCGGAGAAAAGGTGGACATTCTATTTTTCAGCCGAACTACGATCGGTCGCGTGAGTCTATCTCTGGAGAAACGGGATTGCGGTATTCTCACTGCATACGATACGCGGAAATCAAGGGGAACCTAAGCATGATGAATAATAACCAGTTGCTGCTATGGAGTTTGGTGCTGTCTGTTGTCGCAGGAGTTAGTGCCGATGCGTCGGCGCAGCCCACGTTCAGTATTGCCGAGGATGTTGCGGCTGTTCGAATCGAGTCGAGCGGGCAAAATTTCACTCCTAGGCAGAGCGTAACGCCCGGCGGTGCACCAAGACATACTTCGGATTACGACCTCACCGTCATTTGGGCTCCAGGAGAGTGGAGAGCCCGAGAAGAGTGGGCACTACACGCCCTTTACCCGTCCGACGTCAATATGAATTTCACGATGACCTACCACGAGTCTCTTGGTCTGACTGAGGGGCAGGACAGCCTGAGTCCTTCCCCGGAGAAGCGACCCATGGGCGGTGCCCGTATTGGTGCCAACTTCAAGACGCTGTGGTTGACCAACCCGCTGATTCTGGCTGCCCACGGGGAGGTCGTGGCGGCATCGGAGTTCAGGGCGGCCGGTGGACGCTATGAGCGAGTCGCTATCGTCGCGCATGATACGCAGTGGAGCATGGTCGTGGATCAAGCTACCGGCTTGCCCGTGGAGGTTAGTACTGTTGAGGCTGATCCTCACCGGGGCGACATTGAGCATCGAGTGGTCTTCGAGGACTGGCGAGAGGTAGCCGGAATTCCCTTTCCCTACCGAGTGAAACAATTCCTGGAGGACAAGTTACTTCGCCGGGAGATTCGTACCTCCATTATCGTGAATCCTGAGATCAGCCCCGGATTGTTTCAATTGCCTGAAAACTTACAGGATACGGAAGAATCTTTGCGTGAGTGGGGTTGGTCCATGTCGCACTTCTCCATTGCGAGGGCAGGCCTCGGAATACCGCAGGACTACTTTGAGACCCACGGCGTCTCTTTTCATGAAATCGGTGAAGATCTCTACCAGATCAGGGGGAGCGAAGGAGACCACAATCTATTGATCGTTGGGCCGGATGGCTTAGCCATCGTTGATGCACCGTGGTTCGACCAGCGCTCCGAAGAGGTTCTCAGTGAATTAGCGGAGCGATGGCCTGGAAAGCCGCTCAAATACCTGATTTTGACGCACCATCACATTGACCACTCGGGCGGGTTCAAGGCTTATCTGCAGGCCGGTGCCGCTCTGGTTACAGGCCGAGGAAATGCAGCATTGTTCTCGGATGCGCTCGAACACGCCGGTCATGAGGCCGCGGCCATAATCGCAGTTGGAGAAAACGCGACACTTGATGAGATTGGCCGACGGATCGAAGTTTATGAGATCGTGAACACCCATGCCGACGCAACCCTCATCGCCTACGTTCCAGACGAACGGCTGGCATTTGTCACGGACCTCTATTCCCCTGGCCGGTCACGAAACCGCCCGCGCGGCGTCTCCGAGCTGCTAACGTCGATCCGATTTCACGGTATCGACGTGGAAAGATTCGTCGGCGGCCATGGCGAAGGCTCTGGCCATCCTGACAATGAGTGATGAGAAATTTCCTGTGGCGAATGTCTGCACATGGCCGTTCTTCGCCGTTAAGGAGGTCCTTAACGTGGTGAAATCAAACTTCCGGTTCGCCTCCGAGAGCGGACGTCCAGAATGTACGTCTTGGGACCGGGCTTTACGTCTCCTTTTGGCCGAGAGCAGCCGTCGGTTAACCGATTAAGTTTGAGGCTGTTTGCTCTGGAATCGTAGGACATTCTGCTGATTGTGTACCGTATTGGTGAGACAGACGCGATGCTCGCTGCGCTCGAGGAAAATTTCGGGCTTCGCGTACAGCGACTGAGTCGCGACCCCATTGTGTTGTCGGCGGCGGCCGAATAATGAGCTGACTATATCTATCGATCAGAATCCGAACGGGAATAGTGAAATCGTGGACCTCGTGAGAGTCCATTTCGACAGGCCGTATCAATCTTTCACCTGCCTTGGGGTTCGGCTAGCGGAAACCGTTTCTGCTATTTCTTACGGTTTTTTCTCCTTCGTCTGTTATCTGTTTGACAAGGCCGCTATACGACCGTGAACATCGAGATACCCGATCCTGCCATTAGAGCGACCCGGATTGGCGGTCAAGTCCCACTACGGTTTAGCTATACTCGTTTGACGCGGTTTACCCTAAAAATACCGTACAGTGAGCTTGGGAGAAAATTAAATGAAGAGTGGAAAATACATCGTTAGCCTGAAATCTACCCTGACGATAGTCATAACCTGTATGAGCATATCAAGCTTGCAAGCGTTGCATGCACAAGTGCCAATGGTCAACCCGAGGTTGCTGGAGGATATTGAGAAAGCAGACTATACAGAAAGGGAA
>JAPUIP010000513.1 GCA_027296925.1 Candidatus Poribacteria bacterium
GCGTCCGCTACACGCGGCTCGCTGCCTGACCGTGCCGTCAGTCCGCCGCGGTGTCTCACGTGATCCTCGCTTCCTCTCTGCGCATGACGCCATTCGCCTTGCGCGCCAGGGCGACGTAGAAGTCAAGCCCATACGGGTTGGCATTGTCCATCAGATCGTATACGTCGCCATCATCGAAGGTTGACGGCAGGCTGCTCTCAGGCTGTTCGTTCACGCTGGTTCCGTGTTGTCGCTAAGGTTGTTACTGGTTGGAATAACTCACAGAGTCATTAGAGCGTCCTCTAAAATACGGACATTTGTCGGCCTTCGTCAAAGGATCTCAAGGACGAACACCGAGATCGGATACGAAATCCGAACCTGCCCGGCACGTCGGGTCGGCGACATCCCAACACGATCGTTCTGTAGTGATTCACGTACCTCTTTGCGAATCGTCTCTTTGGTCTGTTCCGAAGCGGTTGATCCGGCAAGGAGGTTCTCCAGTTCGAATTCAACGTGATAATCTACCGTCTGCGTTATTCTCACTCCCGCTTTGTCGAACAACGCCTGGAACTCGCTCGCCGAAAACGCGTGGACATGGGTCGAGTCACGAAGCTGCTCCAGACGATTGAAGGACTGCACGATGATTGAGTCGTCGGGAAGGCATACGTCCGCT
Organism: Candidatus Poribacteria bacterium; assembly: GCA_027296925.1. Taxonomy (GTDB): domain Bacteria; phylum Poribacteria; class WGA-4E; order WGA-4E; family PCPOR2b; genus JAPUIP01. Next base: position 653 of record JAPUIP010000513.1, read on the forward strand.
ATGACGATCTTTCCCGATGACAGGCATACACGACGCATCTCACGAAGCACCGCGTGCGCATCGCGCAGGTGGTGAAAGGCGTATCGGGAAAGCACGAGAGAAAACGCATCATCGGAAAAGGGAAGGGCGGCAACGTCGCCCGTCCGCCACTGAACGTTTGAGATCCCTTGACTGGCTTGAAGCTCTCGCCCCTTCTCAATCATCGCTGGAGTCAAATCGATTCCAGTGACGTGGCATGCTGACCGGGCCACGTAGCACGCGACGACTCCCGGCCCGCAGGCTACGTCCAGAACCGTGTCGGATGCGCAAACCCCGGCAATACTGCTGAGCACCTCAAGCGCTTTCTCGTCATTCAGCTCAGGCGCTTTGGCGTAGCGGTCTGATTGTCGGGTGAATTCACCGACAACTCGTTGGTTGCGGTCGTCATTCATCGTTGCCTGGCTTTCGCCCCCATGCCGAACAATGGACGCAGAGAATGGCATGCAGCTCGGGCGACTGAATGTCGGCTAGCAACTGATCGACCTCCTCGTTCGTTAGCAGCCCGGCCTTGACCATTCGCTCCCGCGTCCGCTCGATGGTCATCCGAAAAACCTTGCCGCCGGGGAGATCGCTGTCGCCGCTGGCTTCGAACATCAGCCCTTTGAGAATCACGTCGCGGAGTCCGACGGCCCGCAACTCATCGCCGAGGCGCAAAGCAAGCTTTGGCTGAAAGCCTGCCGAACTCAGGGCCTCAATGAATTTCCCGTAAGACCGTTTGAACCGCTCGCTATGGGGAAACGACAATCGCATAAATGAGGCCAGGTCCGAATCCTCCAAATACAGCCAACCGCCGGGGCGCACGGCGGCGGCCATCCGCAGCAGCGCCGTGGACGGGTCGGCTAGATGCTCCAGGACCTTTCGCGCCAAGACAAGATCGAAAGCGTTTGGTTCGAGATCTTCTTCCGTGATGTCGTGCCTGCGCACCTCCAGGTTTGGGGCGTCGATGGCTTCGAGGAACTTGGTCTGCAGGTCGGTGGCGACGACCCTGCCGCTTGGCCCAACGGCGCCGCAGAGCCACTGGGCCATGGAACCGCCTCCGGCGCCCACCTCCAAACAGCGCCACCCGTCGGCCACGCCGATTTTCTCCAGGCATTCGATGGTGATTGGGTCGCAGGCTGCTTCGATTGCGGCGAGACGCTCTCGCTCAGATTTTTCCTCGTGCGTGAAAAGATAGGGCATGTGCGTGCTCCTCAGGATTCATCCGAATCGTAAACACCAGATTCTTTGCGGAAGTTTGCAATCAGGCTTCGTTTTCGCCCCGGCGGCAGCCAGGAACTGTTGATGCCCTGCTCGATCAACGTTTGAATCTCGCTCCTGGAGAAACCGAGCTGCATCAGCGTCAGATACTCATCCGCCAGGGACGTCCCGAACATCTTGGGATCGTCCGTGTTGATGCTGAGCGGGATGCCGCGTTCGAAGAATAGCCGAACGGGGTGCGATTCAAGGGAGGGAATGACGCCGGTCTTCAGGTTGGAAATGATGCACAGCTCCACGGGAATCTGTTGCTCGGCCAGATAGTCAACCAGCACGGAATCTTCGGCAGCGCGCGTCCCGTGGCCGATCCGATCGACGCGCAGCGTTCGCACTGCCCCCCACACGCTCTGGGGGCCAGCCGCTTCCCCGGCATGAGCGCTGGTGCGAAAGCCGAGTTTGCGGGCTCGTTCATACACCGTGGCGAATGGCTCGGGCGGAAACTGACTCTCAGAACCGCCTATCCCGATGCCGACCACGCCTAAGGGACGGATATCCCGCAATTCTTCCAGCAGATGTCCGCCGCTTACAGGCCCATTGTTGCGAATAAGATCGCAGACCAGAGCCACTTCAATCGCCGGCGCCCGATTCAACCCTGCGCGGATGGCCTCGGTCAACGGCTGCACTTCCAGCCCCCAGGCCCAGTGGTCGCCGGGCGAGTAGAACATCTCGACGTAACGGATGTTCTGCGACGCGAGATCGCGGGCAACTTGTTCCGCCACGAACGTGAAATCCTCGTACTCGCGGAGGAACTGGTCCTTCCACGTCCAGACGTCGAGAAAATGTCGAAAGTCCCGATAGGCAAAGCGCGCGACTAGATCGTCCCTGGTGGGCACGGATGGGTCGCCCCCGTATTTTTGCACCAGCTCCCACAATGTTGCGTGCGGAATCGCCCCTTCCAGATGGAGATGCAGTTCGACCTTTGGAATGTTCTGAAGCCAATCAATGTCTGTGCCGGAACCGGTTTCCTGGTTCATGGATTCTGCTTGTCTTGTTGGATTGAGCGTGGCCATTGAGGATCGCGCTCCAGGCGCGCCAGAAACGCACTGGCCCAGTGGCAGATTGCGGTGTAGAAGTATCCAGTTTCGATGCATGCCGAGAAATTCTGTTTCGCACCGTCACGATCCCCGTTTTCCAAGCACCGCATGCCGATTAGCCAGCGTGCAATGCAGCGCTGAGAGTTAGAATCCTCGATGCGTTCAAGGAAAGTGACGGCTTGGATTCTCCTCGCCAGAAACTCGACGGTGCCTTTGCCGCCCCACTCCGGCAAGGTGCCTTGT
>JAPUIP010000514.1 GCA_027296925.1 Candidatus Poribacteria bacterium
CCAATGAATTCTGCGGATTCCAATAGAAACTGGCGGAGGGAGAGGGACGCTTCACCTGATGCGCCGAAACCCCCTGAAACATTAGAAAATAAGGCGTTATGACAGTCGGTCATGTGTGGTAATCGCGTGTGGTAGACGCCCATTTTGGGGAAGACCCACCGTGCCCACCTACCTACAGAAACGCCGCCGGCGCTGGTATGCCGTCCTTGAGATACCGAAACCTCTTCGCCCTCGCTTCGGGAGACCCCGCTTCGTTCAATCCCTGGAAACGGATAACCCCACTATAGCAGAGCACCGAGTGTTGCCTGTTGTAAACGCCTGGAAAAAGGATATCGCTCGTGCGAGAGGTGGGCCGGTTGAGGATGACGCGGCATACTGGCGGCGCACGCTTCGCAACGCCAAGACCGAAGAACAGCGGCAGACGATCCTAGAGGAGATCGATTACGCGGCGTGGGATATCGGCGCAATCAACGTCGAGCACATCGGCAAGGTCCGTTTGGCTTAGCCAGCGGCCGTCCAACGTTATGCTAGAGCGAAGCGTTAAATTATCCTTGCAACCGAACCCATGTTCATCCGCTATCCCAACAAAAGGGTTGAGGCTGGCTGAGTGCATCCAATGGCAACCTAAGTCGAAAGGCATGCCAGGGATGGGTTCCTCAGGTGTAGGCGCACCCTCCAATTCGGTGGGACGCCTCCAGCACTGTCACCGATAAGCCTCTAGTGCGCGCCGTCCGCGCCGCCGCGAGACCTGCGACGCCCCCACTGACCACCACCACGTCAACGTTTGAAGACTGCTGCACCAGTCTCGAACCGCTGTTATGGCTAAATGATTATTCCAAGGCAATGTTTTGCGAAAATGCACGTGCACTGATCCTCTCGCACCGTCCCGCTACCTTGCACGAGGGAAAGACCGTCAGAGATCCTTCGTAAATGACGTGATGAAGATGAGAAGCCATCCATTCACGATGCTTTTTTCAACAACATGTCGACGCTCTTCTTGAGTGCCCGCAAGTCAATTGGCTTCTTGAACACCTCAACGTTGCCGTACGCTTCCAACTTTGCCTTGTCCAAAGGACTCACATATCCCGAAGCCACGACTACGGGTACTGTTGGCTCCATGGATCGAATCAGTTCAATCAATTTCATTCCATCCAGTCCAGGCATCTTCAGGTCCGAAATCACAAGATGTGCTGGGTCTTCCAGGAATTTTGAAAAGCCTCTGGTGCCATTTTCCGCGGTTGTGACGCGATAGCCTTTTCGCAGTAGATACGCCGCGAGGAGCGCATTAGCGCCAACTTCATCTTCAACGATAAGGACATGGTGCCGAGCCTCCTCATCCATTTTGCGCATTTCCGACATGCCCGGTAACTCCTCTATACTTTATGCAACACTTTCTGTTAGCAGGACATTCCCCGCCTCTTGCGTCAAGGGCAATTGAATCACGAACCTTACGCCTTTTTCCGTGTTCTCCGCGTTTATCGTTCCGCCCATTTCAGTGACGATACCGTAGCTAATTGAAAGCCCTAAACCTGTTCCTTTGGCCTGCTCCTTCGTGGTCATGAACGGATCAAAAATCCGCTGCAAATCTTCCTCGGCGACTCCGCCACCATTGTCTTCAATAGAAATGCAAACAATCCCCGTTCCACTATCCCGAGCGACTTGCAAGTTGATTTTCCCTTTTTCGACACCCTTAGCATCATGTCTCTCGTGTCGGTTTTTTGCGATAGCGTCACGGGCGTTATTCATCAGGTTGATAAGTACTTGTTCCAGTCGAAGTTGATAGCCGCACACCATGCCGACCGTATCAGGAATATCTGCAGAGATCGTGACTCCGTCGACGCGGAACTGTGCAGCTGAAAGTTGAATGGCATTGCGAGCGGAATCACTGGGGTCAAACAGTATCTTTGTACCCTCGTCTTTGCGCCCGAAGAGCATCATATGAGTTATAATGTCCGCCGCACGGAGGCACTGCTCTTCGATTATCTTTAGATGGTCAGGGATTTCCGCAGGAGACGTATCCCCCTCCTCCATCATGAGCGAGCAACTACCGACAGCCATTCGTATTATATTGAGTGGCTGATTGAGTTCATGGGCTATCCCAGCGGACATTTCTCCTAGGCTCGCGAGTTTCGCATTTTGGATCAACTGCAGCTCGGCCTTTTTGCGTTCTGTTATGTCCGTCGCAACCGTTCCGACCATGTACGGCTGGCCATTTTGGTCTAAAACGGGAAACTGAGACACAAGATAGGTGCGTGTTGTCTTGTCGCGTTGTATCGTTTGCTCATTCTGAATGACGCAGTTTTCGTTTAAAATCTTGGCGTGATTGGTCATCCGGGTATCACAAACGGCCGGAGGGAAGAGGGCGTGCATCGATTTCCCGACGAGTGCTTCGGGTGGTTGGCCCAGGTAGGTCGCGAGAACTTCGTTCACAATGACATAGCGGCCATCTGCGTCCTTAAGGTCAATCAGGGCTGGCGAATTCCCTATGATGGACTCAGCGAGAGCTGCACTTTTATCCGCCGCTTGTTCCGCATTTTTCTTATCAGTTATGTCAATGCAACAGCCTATGATTTCCAGTGGATTCCTGTTGGAATCGTAGACCACTCTCGCCTCATCGAGGAACCAAATATAATCGCCGTCAGCTTTTGCAAACCGATACTCGCGGGTCGCGTGTCCATCACTCAGCAGAGATTGATACCCCAGCATGACTTTAGCCGCATCATGCGGGTGACAATTGCTCCACCAGGACTTTCTTCCCTCGGTGAAATCATCCGAATCAAAACCAGTAAGCTTCTTAATATTCTGACTGACGTAGGTCGGATTCTGATCGCTAGTGGCGGGCCGGGAGTACAGGATGGCCGGGCTTGACGTCAGGAGATAGTTCATACGCTTGTGACTCGCCAAGAGGTCTCGTCGCCCCTGCCACTTTGCCGACAGGGCGGCCGCGAGCTGTCGGAGCTCACTGGGATGCAGAGGCTTTCGGCAATACAAAATCTGATCGATTGGTGGTACTTCGTCGATAATCACGTCCAGTTCAAAATCGGAGTAGCCAGTGACGAAGACGATATTGACGTCTTGGTCAATGGCTCGAATCTCCTTGGCCGTTTCAAGTCCGTTGACGCCGGGCGGCATGCGCATGTCTATGAATGCCACCGAAAAGGGGGTTCCTTGGAAGACAGAAGCTTTAGCGGCCTTGATAGCTTCTTCACCCTGGTGACACAGGCAAAGGTCATATCCGGCAAAAGGCTTGGCTCTTGCCATATCGGAGAAGAGTTCTGTTTCGAGAGCGGCTTGTTCCGCGTCTGTGATCGATGCGTCGCTTGAATTTTCAGAAAGTATGAACGCGTATGCGCTCAAGATCTCATCTTCGTCTTCGGCGATGAGAATCCTGTGCCGCTGGGTGCTCGCGCCGTCAGAGGATGGCTTGTGAGCCGTCACGGTGGACATCGG
>JAPUIP010000515.1 GCA_027296925.1 Candidatus Poribacteria bacterium
AGCAGCGCAAAGAGACCGCCGACATACGGGCCGAAAGTTGGAATGGCGTTGCATATCCCCGCAAGTAGACCGACGACGAGGGCAAACGGTACGCCAATGATTGAATACACGATAATCGAAATAATGCTGATGATCAAAATCACCGTGACCTGTCCTCGCAGGAATGATTCCAGGTTACGATCAACCTCAACCAGATAACGTCTAATATTGTCGCGATTATGCTGCGGAAACAGGTTGATGAAACTCTGGATGTAATTTCTAAAGGACTGGCTCGCGTAGATGAAAACCATAAGCGCAAGAAACGTCGTTGCCAAAAAGCCGCCGAATCCAATGGCGATTGACGAAAAACTCTTGAGCAGCGTTCCGACAAACTCGCTACCCGTTCGAGCTAACGTGGGGAGTGTATCGGTCAAATACGCCTCCACTCGACTGACGATCTCTAAATCTCTGATGGGTTTGTAGCTCTTCAGTGTGGAGAGTAATCCTCCATCGGCGTAGGTGACCAGCTTCCACTCTGTATGAATATCCGTGAGACGATAAAGCGCCGTGTCGTTTCCCGCATAGAATTCCTCTTTCGGCAACGGAGTCAGAAGCGACAACGCTGGAATCGACTCGACTGAAGCATCGACCGCTTTCCACCCCCTACCACGCTGCCATTGATAAAGTCCTTTTGATGTGCCTGCATAAAACTGTTCACTCCCATTGAAGTTCGCAATCGCGAAGGCTTGAATTGACGCATCTTCGAGACCGTCCAGCTCCATCGGGGACCACGTTTCGAGGTCTGCACTCCGATAAACCGCTTCATCCCAAGCGAGGTAGATTTCCCCTGCAAGAACTGAAAAAGCGATGCTACGGATGGCAGATTCAGGTGAAGGTCTCAAATCCTCCAGGGCGAACTCTCTCCATGTCACCCCCTCGTTATCGCTGCGATAAAGTCCGATGTCAGTCCCAACGTACAGCTGAGAAGAATTGCCTGGCGGTATCCCAATCACTTGAATGGATTGACCTTCAAAGAAGTCTCCACCAATCTGTCGCCAGATTCTCGCTCCCTTTTCCTGTTGATCGGCAGCACTCAACGCAAACAGCCCCTGATTTGTGCCCACGTAAAGCTGATACCTTCTGCCTCTTGCCGCCGCGACGGCTTGGATCGATTTTCCAATCAGATCTCCTCCGGTCATATCTTCCATTGAATCCACTTTGCCATATTCAAAAAGATAAATACCGTGTGCTGTAGCAAGATAGATCACATCCGGATTGTTCGGGTGAATGGCAATCCCGTGAAATTTATTCCCAACGGCAAAGGGAACAACCGTCTGGTGATAGAAGTTGATCAGCCCTTTGGTCATATCACGCGACTGTTTTCCAATCTGGGGTAAGATATACAGAAACAACAAGGCGAACACGCCGAGTGTAATGATTGTCACTATCGCCCGTGCATACCCTCTGCGTAGCCTTAGCCGTTTGCCTCGGGGCAGTGGTATATCTTGCATCGCGTTCACGAGAAAACGAAAGAAATACGCGAACCCGAAACCGATAATGAACGGCATCAGCACACCAAGCATATTTGTGAACAGCCAGATCGAGATCATCGCGATGAGTATTGTGACCACACCCTTGACCGCGATAAGATGCCGAATGCACGATAAGAGAAAGATGAGTAGGATGGCGACAATCGGGTGAAGTAGCAAAATGGCGCCGCCGTCCGCATCCTTCGCGCTCGAGCCCTTGTAATACGCAAAGGCAATCCAGCATGCCGCAAGCACAATAGAGATGATCGCGACGATCGTGCTACCGGTGATTTCTTCATTGGTACGATGAGGTTCTGAAGAAGATGTATTGTTCATATACGGATTTCCGATCTTTAACTGTTCGCTTCGTTCCGTTCTAAAAATTCCAATATCTGCCCACTAAAACGTGTGAAATCTGTCAATCCCGTCTGCAAGATTTCATAGACAATGTTGAGATCAACTTTCAGGTAGATCTGGACGAGGAGATTTCGGAAACCGAACATCTGGACAAGTGTTGTTCCCAAATCCTCAGATAGGATGCCGTGCTGGATCAACAACTCAATCGTCTCATAATGGGTTGTTGGTGTTCCGAGATTTAACTGGGCAACAAGGTGATTACAGACATCAATCGCGCACTGAATACACAGTTGCAAGCCGTGTTCGGCCGCCCAAACCGTTCCTGTATCGGCGACCAGTTCGTCGAAGGTCATCGCCTGATAACGATGAAGCACGGCGACATAATCCTCGATCGCCAGAAGTCTTGCATGCATATCGTCATTCGGGGATTGCAGATTTGTGGATTTGACGTGCTCGTTTACGTAAATCTCTCTGCTGCTGGAGCCTCACCGGATTCAAGGGTTTCGATGACGCCTGCGCCGACACTGTCTCCCCAGACATTGACGGTTGTTCGGAAGCGATCGAGCAACCAGTCAATTGTGAGGATCAACCCGATTCCTTCAATCGGTAGCCCGACGGCCTTTAAGACAATAACCATCGTCACAAGTCCGGCTTCCGGGATGCCTGCGGCACCGATCGCGGCAAGCGTCGCGGTCAGAAAAATGACCATTTGCTGTACGGGCCCCAAGGTAATTCCGTAGGCTTGCGCAATGAACATCGCCGCAACAGCTTCGTAGAGTGCGGTTCCGTCCATGTTAATGGTTGCGCCGAGCGGCAGCACAAAACTCGATGTCCGACTGGAGATGCCATTTTCCTCTTCAACCCCTTCCATCGTCAACGGCAGCGTTGCGGAACTCGACGCCGTGGAGAAGGCGTTCAGCAGCGCGGTCCCCATACCTGCCGCGTACTTCATCGGATTTCTCCGTCCGATGAGCAAGAGGATAAGCGGTAATATAATCGCGCCATGGATGGCGAGCCCAAATATGACGGTGAAACTGTATTTCCCAAGCGCAACGAGCTCCGGCACAAAGCCGCTGAATCCACCCGCATTACCAATCCGCGCTGCAACTAGCCCAAAAATCCCAATCGGTGCAACGATCATGATCCAGTGGACGATTTTCATGACGCCATCATTGAGCACAGAAATCACATCAATAGCAAATTGTCCACGTTCACCCAATACGGAAAGCGCGGCGCCGATTAAGAGCGAAAAGAAAATCAGCGGGAGAATGTCCATGCGCACCATCGCATTAAAAATATTTCGCGGGATAAGCCCCTCTTTTCCCGTTCCCTTGTTTCCAACCAGGACTTCCGCCAAGATGTTACCGACATCTCTCCCCTCTTTGCCGCGGACCTTTCCTGCAATGGGGAGATCAATCTTCACTCCTTTTCCTGAAGGGTGCAACTGCGGTTCAGCAGAAACAAGCTGTCCATCAACACGACGAAACGGCAAGCGCGTGCCGCCTTCTGCAGTCACATAAAACGCATCGCCGGCTTGCAGACTTTCCCACAACTTTACCGTCGCCGCATTTTCCGAGACGGATTCAACCACACCTTGAACCTGCTGATCTAGCAAAATCAGCACATACTTGTCGTCGTAACGGGTCTTCTCCCACACCCCGTTCGTTAACGTCACCGTATGATTGTTGCCTTCTTGAATCGTATAGGTAAATTCTGTATGCTCCTCGCCGTGGGAAATCCCCCCGCCGGGTTGGATGATGTTGACCAGAATGATACCAATAATTACCGAAATCCCGGTCGTTGCCATGTAATAGAGAACAGTGCGCCCTCCGATTGTACCGAGATTGCGAATATCCCCCAAACCGGTGATGCCGACAATCATCGAAAGGATGACAAGGGGAACAACGATCATCTTCAGCGAGTTCAAAAATAGTTCACCGAGCAACGATGTCTTGACAGCAATGTTGGGAAACCAGCCGCCGACCACAATCCCGACGATAATGGCGATGACAATGCCAACGAGTATGCTGTGGCCTCCACTACCTTCGTTCGAAGCCCCGGAAGATATGGAGGAATCCGTTTGAGCCATGCTATTCTCCTCATTGGAGTTTTAGATGCTGGAAGACTACCTATCATCAGTCTCAACACAGTGAATCACGTATCGCATTTCACGCATCACTCAACAACATCCACTTTAATCGACAGCTCTTTGAGTTGTTCGTCAGTGACATCGGAAGGCGCGCCGGTAAGTAGGCATAACCCACTTTGCGTCTTCGGAAATGCGATCACTTCGCGAATATTCTCTTCGCCGGTCATCAGCATCACAATTCGATCTAATCCCGGAGCGATTCCGGCGTGTGGCGGCGCACCGTATTGTAATGCCTCAAGGAAATAGCCGAACCGCCTTTCAGCATCTTCAGGCTTAATCTTCAGGAGCTCGAATACCTTCTGCTGGACCTCCCAGAGGTGGACTCGAACACTCCCGCTGCAGATCTCATTTCCATTGATGACCAGGTCGTAATGCTGCGATCTTGCCTGGCCTGGGTCACTGTCGAGCAGCGGAATGCTCTCCTCGGTTGGCGCCGTGAACAGATGATGAAACGGTTCATATCGATTCTCGTCCTCGTTCCATTCAAACAGGGGATAATCGACAACCCACAGAAAATCGAAACGACTTTCATCAATGAGATTCAGCCGTTGCCCCAAATGAAGCCGGAGATTGGCAAGGGCATCCGTCACGATTTTTGGCTGATCTGCGACGAACAGCATGAGATCCCCCGGCCCGGCGCCCATGCGCTCTCCAACGGCTTTAAGGGTATCTTCGCTAAAAAACTTGACAATACTTGATTCAAAGCCGTTCTCTGTCACTTTGATCCATGCCAATCCCTTGGCCTTATAAATCCCAACGAGCGCCGTGAGATCCTCTTCAATCTCTCTGCGAGAAAACGTCGCACCACCGGGGGCAAC
>JAPUIP010000516.1 GCA_027296925.1 Candidatus Poribacteria bacterium
GTAGTATGTGCCGAGCATGTTGGTTTTGAAGGTGGCGTCGAACGGAACCCCTTGCGCTTCAGTTCTGGAGCGGAGATCTGGATGATCTGCCGGATACGGTTGTGCGCCCAGATGCTGAATGGCTTCGACTTCATGCACCACACGTTCACAGTCCGCAAAGTTTTTCAAATCTCCCGGAATCCACGGCAGGTCTGAGAACTCCGGCGGCGGTTCTCCCCGCGATGTGAGCACGATGTCATGTGCTTCTGCTAACTCACGAATAACAAAACCAGCCAGTCTGCCGCTGGCACCGGTGACAAGCACTTTCATTCGATTCTCCTTATGGTTGGGATTCAGAGCTTCATTATACAACCCATTTTCTCTTGCAGCAACAAATAAGATGATTTTCTCTTGACGCCTCTGCGGGCGTTGGGTATAATGAAAACCATCTGAGAACTTTGAGAACGTCATGCCAGAAAACAGATTGACACAAGCACAACGCACGGCTTTACGCCGCATCCCCGCCATCGAACAGTTACTCGCTTGTAAACCATTCCTCAGCATTCAGGATGAGTATTCACGCGATCTTGTAACCGAAGCGTTGCGTGAAATCACTGCGGAGGTTCGGACGCAAATCCTGAAGGGCGAGGATATCGAGCATCTTCCGGACGCAGCGGAATACGCAGAGCGTGTCCGCGCGAAGCTCGACGCCATGACGTCTTCCGCGCTCCTGCCCCTGGTCAACGTCACCGGGACCATTACGCACACCAATCTGGGCAGATCGCTGCTCAGCCCTTCAGCGTGTGAAAGCCTCGTTCAAGCCGCCACCAACTATGTCAATCTGGAGTATGATCTGGACACGGGCATGCGCGGGCACCGAGATCGAATAACGGAGCCCCTGTTGCGACGACTGACGGGGTGTGAAGCATCAACAGTGGTGAATAACAACGCGGCGGCTGTCCTGCTGGCATTGAACACAGTGGCGCAAGGCAAAGAGGTCATTGTTTCTCGCGGGGAACTGATCGAGATCGGCGGCGCTTTCCGCATCCCCGACGTCATGGCAGCGAGTGGTGCAATACTGCGAGAGGTCGGGACAACGAACCGAACCCATCTCAGAGACTACGAGAACGCGATCAATGACAATACTGCGTTGCTGCTGAAAGTTCACCCCAGCAACTACAAGATCGTTGGATTTAGCTCAACGCCGGAAATGGAGGAGATTACTGAGCTTGGGCATCGCCACGGTATTCCGACTATGGAAGATCTCGGGAGCGGCTCGCTGATTGACCTGACACACTACGGCTTGCCCGCAGAGCCGGTCGTCCGTGAGCGAATTGCCGCCGGTGTTGATATTGTCACGTTCAGCGGTGACAAACTGCTCGGTGGCCCACAAGCGGGGATTATCGTTGGCAAAACCGAATGGATTCAGCAGATCCGCAAGAATCCACTGATGCGAGCGTTGCGCGTCGGAAAGCTCACAATCGCTGCGCTAGAAGCGACCCTACGCCTCTACCTCAACGAAAGTGGGTTGACCGAAAAACTGCCGATGCTTCATCGCTACACCCGCCCCATCGAAGACCTCCGGGAGATTGCCGAGCACCTCGCAGATGCGCTTCGTCAAATCTTCGGCGACGCAGTCGAGGTGACAGTCGAGAACAGCTATGCGCAGATTGGCAGCGGTTCCTTGCCGGTTGAGACGCTGCCGAGTCTGGCCGTTGTTCTAAAGTCCCGGCACATCTCAACAGAAAAACTTGCGGCGCAGTTCCGCGCTCAGCCCAGACCGGTGATCGGCCGAACACAGGATGGCCGGCTCTGGATGGATACGCGGACAGTGGGCAAGGCGGAATTAAATTGGATCATTGAGGCAGCGAAGGGCGTCAGTCGTGGCGGCGCCAGACACCGTGATGATAAAGATTCGCTCAGGAGGCAATGCCAATGCTCCGCGTGATTAAACCGGAAGGTTTTGGAAACATTCAACTCGAAGACACACCCATCCCCACTATAACAAGGCGGCAAGTTTTGGTGCGGACGGAGGCGACGCTGATCAGTCGCGGCTCAGAGCTTTTTCGCCGCTATATCCGACAAGACACGGTTTCCCCATCAATCATGGGGTATTCGCTGACCGGCACCATCGAACAGATTGGAGAAGATGTCGCCGACTACCACGTTGGACAGCGGGTGATGGTGGCGGCGCCACATGCCCAATACGTGGTCGGCGATGTCGATTCCACACGCGGACATCTCGTTCCTCTGCCCGACGACGTTTCCTTTGAAGCCGGGACATTTCTGCTGCTATCGACAGAAGCCACGGCTTGGGCGGCGTCGTCCGGCGTGCAAAAAGGCGATACCATCGTCATTCTGGGGCAAGGCGTCGTGGGAAGCCTGATGATGCAAATTCTGCGTGGATATGCGCCGGCGCAGATTATCACGGTCGATACGCTTCCACTCCGCTTAAGATTTTCAAAAGATTTGGGTGCCGATGTAGTAGTCAACGCGGCCGAAGAAAATCCTGTCGATGCGGTTCTGCGTCACACCAATGGGAACGGCGCAGATCTTGTGATTGATTGCGTGGGTGGGTATGCGGGTGTGAAGTCATTTGAGCAAGCGCAAGACATGGTCCGTCCCAAGGGCACGGTTCAACTCATCGCGTTATACCAGCAAGCCCCACTGCCGCTGCATTCATCGAAGATAATGAACAAGCGGCTGGTAGCGGGCATCCTCACCGATGAGCCGCTCTCAGAAACTGCACAGCGTGCATTGGAAAAGATTCGTTGTGGAGAGATCCAGCCACATCGCATGATTACCCATCGCTTCCCCTATACACAGGCGAGGGAAGCGTTCGATTTCTTGTGGAACACACCGGAGCGGGCACTTGCCGTCTTGCTGATTTGGAAGTGAGCTCCGGTTGATTCGATTTTCTAACTTGGACTGATCTGCTGCCCAAAAACTGTGTCATATGGGAATTTCAATAGAGTGGAGGCATCATTGTGGAATATGTGAATTTTGGAAAAGCCGGGGTTCAAGTGAGCCGACTGGCCCTGGGTTTGGGTTTCAGAGGACAACCCGATGAGGCTGAAGCCCAAAGAGTCATCGAACACGCGATCGATTCGGGAATCAACCTGATCGACTGCGCGAACATATACGCACTCATGGATGATCGGGCCAAGAACGGGCTGTCCGAGATCGTTCTCGGTCGGGCGATAAAAAAAAGACGGGACAACGTCGTGATCACGTCAAAGGTTGCCGGGCCAATGACACCTGGCCCAAACGGTGAAGGACTGTCCCGGTACCATATCATGCGCGAGGTCGAGAAATCTCTCAAGCGCATCGACACCGACCATATCGATATCTATCTGGTCCATCGCTTTGATGAATTGACGCCACTTGAAGAGACAATCCGGGCGTTGGATGATCTGGTTCGGGCGGGCAAGGTGTGTTATGTGGGGTGTTGCAACTATGCGGCATGGCAAGTGTGCAAGGCGCTATGGATTGCGGATCGGCTGAATGCAGCACCTTACATGTGCGTCCAAAATCTATATAACCTGCTAAATCGCCAGCCTGAAGGCGAGATGTTCGCGCTGGTTCGAGATATGGGATTGGGTATGATGGCGTTCAGCCCGTTAGCCGTCGGTCTCTTCAGTGGAACATATTCGCCAGATCGCCCGGCACCGGCACAATCCTTGTGGGCAACGCGGTTCCAACAGGAATTTCCTCGCATGACGCAAGACGATTCGGCACAAGTCATATCGACGGTGAAACAACTGGCCGATGAATTGGGCAAAACGCCGGCACAATTAGCTCTGGCGTGGGTGCTATCGCATCCGGAAATCACCGTTGCCATTACCGGCGGCGACACAATCGAACACCTCGATGACAATATCGGCGCGGTGGGTTGGACGCTTGAGGATTCAATACGAGAACAATTGGATTCGGTTTCCGCATCATTTGTCGGACACCCCAAAGGCAGTGTGTAATTCGGCAGAAAGCTGTCGCGGGTGGATGGGGCAGCCAAGGCGTGAAAACGCACCGTGCCCGAATCTCGGTTGTACACCCGGTAACCTCACGCGAAGGGATTGGCTGGGATGGACCTGACACCGCTCATGTCCGTCGTTTCGCGTCGTGGGTATACTTCACGACATGCACATCCTCAATCGTAATCAACCCTTCCAGCACCATCTCATCGAGCACCGGCAACAGTTGATTGATGCGCTCCGGAATGTCCACAATCTCGATTTTGATGGGGAGGTCTTCCGAGATGCGCAAAATCCGCGCGGTGTGGATGCGGGAGTGTGCGCCGTAACCTTCGATGCCCCGAGTCACCGTCGCGCCGGCAAGTCCCATTTCGCGGCAGCGGTGTACGATGGCGGTATAAAGCGGTTTTCCGTGCCATTGGTCGCTTTCGTCGATGAAGATTTTCACCAACTGAGCTTCCCCTTCAATCTTCATACCATTTCACCTCGCCAATTACACGAAACGCGCTAATCGCGCCCCCAACCAGACCGCAACAAATCCGGCGATGAGGCTCAAGCCCGCATTCAACAGCGCCCGAAAATAACTCCCCGATTCAGCGAGCGCGAATGTTTCATATTCAAACGTCGAGAACGTGGTGTATGATCCGACAAAGCCGATTGCGATGAGCAGGCGCAGATTGGGATTAGAAACGATGTAGCGTTCGGTGATGAGGGTAATAAATAGTCCTAAAACAAACGAACCGGTGATGTTTGCCACGAATGTTCCATAAGGAAACGTGTCGCCTAACCGTTCAGTTACCCACCCGCCCAGCCAGTAACGGGCGTTGGCTCCCAGGCACCCACCGATACCGATGTAAAGACTTCTCTTCAAAATCGTGAACCAAAGGTCATCCATGCCGTGCCCGCCTGAGTTGCTCGATCTCTTCTCGGTTGAGTCCTGTGGTTCTGGCGATTAGCGCCACGTCCATCCCTTCTCGCAGCAGGGAGAGGGAAATCTGCGCTTTCTCTTGTCGGCGTCCTTCTTGAAGCCCTTCTTCAAAATCTTCTCTCAAGGCATCCTCCCAAACTGACTCATCCTTAATCTGACGCAATTCCTCCGGAGAGATATTATCCATTTCGATGGCATCAATGACCTGTTGGAAAATCGGCGAGTCATAGCGAGTCTCATCGACCTCATCATCCAACGAGTCTGCAATCAACTCCAGCCTTGATCGCTTCAGGGGTTTCGTCATTGACCAGACGCGGCACCAAGAAAACCAGTTGATGGGGATAGACCTCCACTTTCCGCTGAAACTCGTTGACGAAACTGATGTCACCGACAGCGACACTGTAGTCGATTCCACGGTCCCGAGCAGGACTGGTCAACACAACCACCGTGTAGACGCTCTTCTCAAGTTTATAACTGCGACTGTTTTTCACCTGTTCAATCATGCTGATCAGGTGGTAGTACAGAAATCGATCGTAGAAATCACGCTCTTTCACGTGCTGGATTTCGACCACAATTCGGGCTTCTTCATCCTCAGCGAACAGGTCATACTCAATATCGACTTGACCGACCAGTTTGAGATACTTATACCCGCGATTTACTTTCTCGATATGGAGGTCAATCCCCAAAACGTCGTGAACGAACTGACAGAAGATCTCCGGCTGGCCGAAGGCTTTCTTAAACGCGGTGTCATATCGTAGCGGGACAACTCGAACCATGCTTGATGCTCCTGATGGATTTTGACGAAATCGACAAATCAACCGGCAAAGGGAGGTTTGTTGATTAACGTGAATTCGACGTAAGAATTCTGCGGTGGCAAGGGATTGGGCATTCGACCCTTGGGGA
>JAPUIP010000517.1 GCA_027296925.1 Candidatus Poribacteria bacterium
TGGTGAAATTTTATTTGCAGGTTCAGCGGTAGCTGATCAATTGCGTCGAAACACATTGTTCCGCCATCAGCTCGCTCAATCTGTCCTACCTTTCGTTGCACGGCGCCCGTAAATGCCCCGCGCTCATGACCGAACAACTCCGATTCGAGCAAGGCTTCGGGGCCCGTAGCGCAATTGAAGGTGAAAAATTCCTTATCCCGCCGGGGGCTGGCCTGGTGGATGATACGTGCGACGAGCACCTTCCCCGTGCCAGTCTCTCCAACAATCAGAATCGGTGCGTTGCTGGACGCTGCCTTTACGGCCGTGTCCATGGTTTTCTGCAGCGCCGGGTGTTTCGTAATGTAGTCGATCTTCAACTTTCGTGGCATTTCGGGCATGTGTACTAAGGCGTCAAGCAATCCCTCTGCCTCGTCCACGTTAATTTTGTGTTCACGGAGCATGGTGAGAACCTTTCGACGTTCGCCTGTCATTTTTTACCTCCTGCTTTCAGTAGCGCGATTCCCTCTTTGGCGGAGATTTCCCCCTTGTCAATTGCTTCGAGGATCTCCTCCCGTTCCAACCGTTCAGCGTGTGGGGCGTACCCCAACGCCACAACGACCTCGTCCAACTTCTTACGGACGGTTGGGTACGAAATACTCAGTGCTTTCTCAACCTCTCTGATATTTCCTCGTGCAACGAGGAACACCTCGACGAACTGCTGTTGATCGGGGGATAACAACGCCAACCGTGACGCCGGCAATTTGCCTTCGAGGGTCAAATCGCATGAAGGACATTTCAGCTTTACCGGCTCAAGGTGTCCGGCGCATATTGGACAGTGGCTCAACGGGTTACGCATGCTGCGTTTCCTCCTTCACTGAAATTTGGCAGTATTATAACACCGGTTTTTGAAATAGTCAATATTATAAATTGAATATTTCAACTTTTAGTTGATAATAAGTAACCATTTTCAACTTATAATATTGATTTCATTGAATTCCTCATATCGAATTGATGCATAGAGTCAAACGTCGTGAAAGGTAAGTTGATCAAAGGTTTTGTGCCCCGTACCGGCTCTAGCTCTCTTCGCGGGATTGCAAATTCGTTGATTCGCTGTTTCTTTACACGCTGGTTGATCGCACTTCGAGTATGCTACACTGTGTTGGTAGACGATTGAGATTTAAAGACGACTCATTTTATCATTGAAAGGTAAAACTATGAAATGGTCACTGAACACATATCAAACGTGTCAAGATTGGGAATTGAGTAGAATCCTCGACGTGGCTGAAACAACGGGGTATCACGGCGTGGAATTATTGATGGATTACCAACAGAAGCACGGTTTCGAGTGGGATACTCCTGAAGATCAGTGGGGTGCGCTCAAAGCTCAGGTCGATGCCAGTGGCGTCGTGATCTCATCACTGACGAGTTGCCAGAATTTTCACTCGCCACATGCCGATGACCGCGCGGAAAGCGTACGTCGTGTCAAGCGGGTGATCGATATGGCCGACTTCATGGGCTGTGCTCACGTCCGGGTACTGGGCGATCGCTTTGACGATAATACGCGGGATGCGGTCGTCGGATACGTCACTGAGGCGCTGAAGGCGCTCGGTCAATATGCCCAACCCAAGGACATCACAGTGTCAATCGAAATGCACGGTTCTTTTACACATCCAGATCCAGCGATGCAAGTGATTGAGGGTGTCAATCTGCCCAACGTCGGTCTTGTGTTCAACTCGCAGTTTGTCCGCTGCGAAGATCGAAGTATTGAGCCACTGTTTTCACGGGTCGCGCCGCACTTTACCGCTGTTCATACACACCGTGCTGAAGCACCTGAAACCTTTGAACTCTACCGGCAGATGTTCCAATGGCTCAAACGGATCGGGTTTGAAGGCTACATCTCCAACGAATGCGCGTATCGCGGCTCCGATCCAGAAAAGGTGCTGGCGCTATATGTTGCATTATTCAAAGCGTTTGTTGGTTAGTTTGGCTGGCAGGTTGTGAGTCAACGGAATCGGCTCTGAATTCGCCAACAGCAGCGATCTGGACCGACGCTCGAAATTGAAGTTGACAAACGTCAGAAAATAGATTATCATCCATCGAATTTGAAATTTAGGGCTGACTAAATCTAAATTTTGGATGGTCAAGAATGATAACCCACGCAATGGAAGATTATCTGAAGGCGATCTACTTGCTGCAAAAGGGGGAGGAGAAGGTGTCCACCACTGCGATCGCCGAACAGATGAATGTCTCGGCGCCATCTGTCACCGGCATGATCAGGAAGTTAACGACCATGGGACTGATAGATCATACCTCCTATCAAGGGGTTCAATTGACAGAAGGTGGCAAAAAGGTCGCCAAAGAGGTGCTTCGCCATCACCGTTTGCTGGAGCTTTATCTCGTTGAAATCATGGGGTTTACCTGGGATAAGGTGCACGATGAAGCGGATAAACTTGAACATGTCATTTCTGAGGAGTTTGAGGAAAAGATGAGCGACGCGCTGGGTCATCCTACCACAGACCCGCACGGGCATGCCATCCCGGCAAAGGACGGGGCGGTGAAGGAGGTTTCCTATGAGACGCTGGCGGAAGTGGAGCCCGGCAGCTTTGCTACCGTTGAGCAGGTCAATGATAATAACCCGGAGATGTTGCGTTATCTCGATAATCTGGAGATAGTGCCGGGAGCCTTGGTCCAGGTTGTGGCTAAGGAACCTTTTAATGGCCCGTTGCATCTAAAAATTGACCAAGCCGAACACTTCATCGGCCTTGAAGTCGCCCACAACGTGTTCGTGGAGGTATCTGAAAAGGAGGCAAATTGATGGAAAATACAGAAAAACGAAGGCTCTCAAGAAGGAACTTGTTCAAAGGGTTTATGGGGATAACAAGCGTGGCAGGCGTGACCGCAGTGCTCGCGAACCCTTCAGTGAAAGAGGAGGGATCGATTTCGACCTATCCTTCTACCCCCGCCCCCCACAACGCGCATACGCAAATGGGAGTCGTTGGGGATGTGCGGACGAACGGATTTAATCCCACCCAGTTTCTCACCGATTTTGATTACGGTGAGGACAGCAAAACACTCGGTGGACAGACGGTACGGGAGTACACAGTTGTCGCCGAGGATGTGGAGATTGAAATCGCGCCCGGGATTTTCTTCCCCGCTTGGACTTACAACGGGACGGTCCCGGGTCCAACGCTACGATGCACAGAGGGAGATCTCTTTCGAGTCCACTTCACCAACACATCGAGTCACCCGCACACCATTCATTTTCACGGCATCCATCCCGGGAACATGGACGGCGTTTTTGAAATCGTGCATCCGGGGGATAGCTTTACTTATGAATTTACAGCCGCACCTTACGGCTTGCACCTGTATCACTGCCATTCCATGCCACTCAAGCGGCACATCCACAAGGGGCTCTATGGTGCGTTTATCATCGATCCAAAGGATGGACGACCGATGGTTAAAGAGAAGCGAGAGATCAAGGAGCTGGTCATGGTGATGAACGGCTTTGACACGAACTTTGATGGTGATAACGAGGTCTACGCCGTCAACACCGTTGCGTTTCATTATCAGCGCCATCAGATTCAGTTACGCCTTAACGAGCCAGTTCGTGTCTACCTCGTCAATGTGACGGAATTCGATCCCATCAACTCCTTCCATCTGCATGGAGAATTCTTTGAAGTCTATCGAACAGGCGCGACCACCACGCCTGAATACACGGATACGGTCATGGTCTGCCAGGGCGAGCGGCATATCCTTGAATTTAGTTTCAAATATCCGGGTAAGTACATGTTTCATGCGCATCAGAGTGAATTCGCTGAACTCGGTTGGATGGGAATCTTTGACGTCATCGACCAGGAAGCGCCAATTGCGTAGGAGGAAAAAATGAAAATTCCCAAATGGTTAAGTGGCATTGTGCCACTCATTTTGCTTGGACTTCTCGTCGCGTTCTTCCTGCTCAAGGGGCCGGTCGGGTTGTTCCTCGCCGCGTTTCCACCCGTTGAAGAGTTGACCATTGAACGGATTGAGTTGCATCCAGAGCAACTGATTGCCCACGTCGTCAACGGGGGCCCCGATACCGTGACGGTTGCACAGGTGCTGGTTGATGAAGCCTACTGGCAGCATACGATTGAACCGGGTCCGGTGATTCCTCACCTCGGCAGGGCAAAAATCTATTTGGCTTATCCCTGGGTGGAAGGCGATACGCATGCGTTTCGAATCATCACCTCCACGGGGATTACATTTGACCATGAAATTGCGGTTGCGGTAGAGTCCCCGAAACCTGATTTCCGATACGTGACGACATTTACGTTGCTTGGAATCTACGCTGGCATCATCCCTGTGTTTCTTGGGTTGATGTGGTTCCCGTTCCTACGCGAACTCTCCCAAAAATGGCTCCACTTTTTCCTCAGCTTAACCGTCGGGTTACTCCTGTTTTTGGGGGTTGACGCCGTCCATGAAGCGTTCGAGGCGGCTGAAGGTGTCGCCGGCGCGTTTAATGGCGTGGGATTAATCGGCATCGGGATTATTGCAAGCGTGCTTGGGTTGGTCGCGTTTGGACATCAGCGGCGACGTGGTGGACCAGACCGTAACAGCCCAGGTGGGCGGCTGAATCTCGCCTATCTGATTGCACTCGGCATCGGGCTGCACAATTTCGGCGAGGGACTCGCGATTGGCGCCGCCTTCAATCTCGGCGAGGTTTCGCTCGGGATGTTCCTCATAATCGGGTTCATGCTGCACAACACGACCGAAGGGCTTGCCATCATTGCCCCCATCGCAATTGATAGGCCCGGAATCAAGCACCTGATTGGGATGGGTACGTTGGCTGGGCTGCCGATTGTACCGGGCGCGTGGATCGGGGGCTTCAGCTATTCGCCGATTTGGGCAACGCTGTTTCTCGCCATTGGCGCGGGGGCAATCTTCCAGGTAGTCTATGAACTCGCGAAACTCATCCAGCGTCAAGCGGCGGAAGACACGGCACCGATGATGAATTTCGCAGGGCTTATGGGAGGTTTGCTCATCATGTATGCAACGGCGATGTTTGTCGTTGCGGGCTAAGCCTGTATTATGAGCGGGCGAGTGGGTGAGTGAGATATGCCGACTCGCTCCCACGTCCCCTCGGCCCCTCATTCTACGATTTCCGGATGTTTGTCCTTGACAGATGCCTTCTCTCGCGCAGACCTTCAAAGTGCTGGCGACTCCCTCACGGGTGAAGATTATCTACGCGCTGTCGGTCAGGGAATTGTGTGTGTGCGATCTGGCACAGGTGGTCGGTATGACTGCCGCACAATGGGAGTGTTGCCAACCGGGAGCGTGCATTTCTGACGAAATTCGCCGTAGGGCCACGCTTTGCGTCCGAGTCCGGCGGCGAGGATAATTGCGCTGTACATAGGTCATTTAACCGATTTTCTTCATCGAGAATTCGTAATGCGTAAAAAGGCGGGAGGCGTCTTTCGCATGTTGGATTCAGATTCCCATCCGCAAGGCGACCGCGGCAAGTAGAACGAGCAGGGAAAACACTCCGATGAGACTGGATACCACTGCCATCTGACCGCGCATTTTGTTGACCGGTTCGGGCAGTTCTTCAGTTCCCGGTTCAAGCGCCTCAACAGCTTGCGCCAATCTCGGGCCCATGATGAAGCCGTGAATGGCAGTTAAGACAATCAGGATAAGCACCAGGATGAGTTTGATGCCGAGCATGCGCATGAAAGGGCCAAGCAGTTCTGGAGAATTCAGTACGCCGGAACTGAAGATGTTAAACAGCCCGGAAAAAATGAGGACGAGCACCGCACCCCATCCAATCGGCTCAAAGCGTTGGCCGATCTGTGTGAGAATCTTGATCCGCTCCACAGGGGATACGGTTCGTCTGAAGTAAGGAACAACAACCATTGCCATCATCAGATTGCCGCCCACCCAGATGGCAGCGGCAGTCACATGTAACCATAGGATCAACACATCAAGTATTTCCATATTTCCTCCAGTTTTGAAAATTAGTGACTTCCCTCAATTTCCTTTCCGTCTTCAATGAGCACAAACACATCTTCATCCAATCCCTCATTTTCCTCAATCCACTGCTGAATGACCTGCCAGAGTTCCGCTTTCCGATACTGCTTTCCAGCAAGCACCTTAATCAGAGTTGACAGGTCTCGGCGGACGATTTTGACGCCGCCCTCCAAGGCCTTGTTGAGGTGAGCAATGGTTTCGGGGGTGAGTTGCCGATCCAGCTCCCCGCAAGTCTCATCGGTCCAGTGCTCCAGGTCTGCATCCATCAGCGCGACGAGCTCCTCCGTGGATGTCCCCGCATCGACCTGAGTCAGTTGCGCGATGTAGGCTTCGAGTTCTTCCCGATGGGGTGGCTTTTGAAGGATAGCGATCGTCTGCTGAACGCTATGACGCATCCTATCAAGGAGTTGCGCCGGATCGAGTGGCTGAATCTTTTCACCGAGTCGAAAGCCACAGACGCATGCCGGCATACGATTGAGATCGGCTCGATTGAGGCGGTTACAGACACGTCCGCGCTCCTGCGTGATTTGCGAATCAATTGCCCGACAATCAACGGATAGCGACAGCCAGCGAATCTGCCCAAGCTTTCCCAGCAGGCTATAGCCCGGTGCCGAACGCATCCGCTCCAGCGCAGCGACATCCACACGATTGATGCGACCGTGCTCGGCAAAATACCGATCGGCGTAGGTATCCCGGAACAGTTGAAACGCCTCCATGATTTCCGACGCACCGCCACCGAAGATCAGCCGTTCACTCAACTGAAGTTGGGAATCGACTGCCTGTTTGAGCTCTCGCAGATTGTCGTAATCCGGGGCGTCTGGAATGGAGAGATGGGGGCTCGACAGATAGGTGTGAATCTCCAGGAGCGCGTCGGCTTCCGTTGCAGCAAACTGCTTGACCGCCCCCGCCTGGCTCATTAGATTTGCGAGGCCTTCACCGCCGGTCGGGGTTTGATCAATCAATCCTCTATCGGATACGGCTTGCAGAAAATGTTCCAGCCCTTCCTTCGCATTGAGAGATGGCTTAATCTCGGCGATCATCCGCTGCAACTGTGAGATGGACTCCAACACTTTGCCGAGTTCCCCATCGTCAGTTGAGATTCGATCGCTGAAGGTCTGCAACCGCTCGCGCCCTGCGGTGAGATCGCGGGAGAACTGATCTTTCACCTTGCAGAGCTTGTTCCACAGATCTTCTTGGCGGCTGATATCATAGCTCGAAAGTTCCTCTCGCAGCAAAGTCTGCGCGACCTCCCCCAGTTGCCAACGGTACTCATCACCGATGAGTTCGCCTTTTCCCAGATGTTCGATGCACCGATCGAGCGGGAGCTTGAGCTGTGAGATTGTCAGCCGCGCGCCACTCTGATATGCGATGAGATAGCCTTGCCGAATCAGGGCGAACAAGAGGAGATCAAACAATGGCGCGGGGGTGCCGTATTCGGACTTCCGGACGTGCCAGTAGATCTGGCTATAATCATGTGAAGACGCGCCGTGATCTGCTTCTACGTCAAAATGTCCAACGATTTGATCAATCACGGGCGTCGATGGTTCGAGCTCAAGCTGATAGCTTTTGCGACGCTTGCGCACTAGCTTGAATGGCACACAGATCGATTCGATGAGGTTTCGCGTGGATTGGTGCGCCCCGTCAGCGCGCGACAGTTCTCCGGGCCGAACAAAATCATCGACCAGTTCGCTCACAACCCGCCATGAGTGAATCTCCCCTTGTGGAGCGATATGATGTGGAAAAAGATCGCGCAGTGGCTTCTGGACCACTCGCGCGAGAATCGTGTTAAACGGCAGAAAACGCCATTCGTCCAGATTTCGACGCAATTGACCGCTAGCGGTATAAACCTTACCTGCGAAATAGCACTCATCAATGAGCGTCCGAATCTGTGGTTCGTTCTGCGCAATCCACTCGTCGAGATGGCTCTGCAACTCAGTGTTGGGTTCGGCATCCCGCTGATCCTTTGCCAGTTGGACGTAAGCGTAAAAAGTCTTCAGTAGCTGAAGCGGGCTCATCTCAGTTATAGCCGCCGCTTCATCGCCGCGATCGGGAAAGGCGGAAGGGATTGGCGCGGGGAGCCAACAGATGACGCCGTGCGCGAAACGATCGGGTACCTTTTCAATGAGTTGTTGGAAGTGGTCGCGCTGCGCATCAACACTAAACGGCACACCCACATACAGCACAAAATCACCCTCGCTTTGGCGCAGATTCGTAATCACGCCCGTCAACTCATCTTCCGAGAGTTCCAGCAGGTTGCAGAGCTTGACCCATCCGCTCCGAAGGGTGTTTTCCCACTGGATGTTTTTCCGCTCGTTGTACACGCCGTTGAGATGGGCAAACGGGAGCGCGCCCTCGACAATCCGCGTAAAGAGGGTGTTGAGGGGACGCCCATCATTATCGGATAACCCTTGCACAATATCGCGGACTTTGACACGCACCTGATCCACGACATTCGCGTCCAGATCTAACTGATAAACGTCGGAGAACGCCTCCGCCCCGGGCGTCACGCGGAGGTAACCCGCTTCTGCATACAGACGGGTTAACATGCCTTCGATATATTCGTAGTTCAGATCGCCGCCGAGCTCGATAGCGCGGAAAAGGAGCATGTCCGCAAGTTCGCGGACGGTTCGTTCCTCCGCCATTGGAGAGAGCTTGAGTAGAATCAAGATCTTTATCAGTTTGCGGACGAAGTGCTGATCCGATTCATCCGTAAAAATCCTGGGAATCTGGCGATCAAAGTAGTTCGTGTAAATCTCATAATACGGGCTCAGATCAATCTGCTCTCGCAGTCGTAGGGCAAAGTGATCGAAGATCTTATCGGGGGTGAGCAGCATCTCTGCACCGAGCGACAACATGCCCGGCGTTCCCCGCGAGGCGTCTCCACGCACTTGGCAATGGATAAAATCAATCACGCCGCGCCGCTGCGAGAAGAAACGGGAGTTGGTATCCAGTAACTCCAGAGTCTCCGGGTGGACGGGATAGATTTGGAGAAATGCGTCTTCGCTAATCTGGAGTCGTTGGAAGTGACCTTTCAGTTGGCGGTACACACCCCGAATTGCCTGGATTGCCGAATCCCCTTTCTTCAATATCAGGCGGTGGTCGATCAGTTCGCGCAGGTGACGTGTCGATAGCTCCAGCCGATGGGGATAGCGATCTTTGATTTTGTTAAATGTCGTCTGGCTGATGTCGCCGGTCTTCTCGATGACTTCCTGGAGCGCGGCGATGACCCACACCGGAAAATGGGTGGCGCGTTCACCCACGAATTGGAGGAAGCGTGTGTCCTCGTTCAACGCGCGAGCGTCCGCTTTGGATCGCAGAAATTCGCTCAGTTCGTCAATGAGCAGGACAAGCCCGTCGATTTCGTAGTCGGCAAGGGTTTTCGTGAGCTTGTCCCACGCGGTCTGGCGATCCAAGGCGAGCCTAAAGGGGAGGCTGTGCCCCGCCGTGCGCAAGTATTCCTGCGCGTATTGCAGCGCATCTTGTGGGCTCTCCTTGCGCAACGTTTCCCACTGCCCCTTGTATTTATATTGGACTTCAAGGAATGCAGAGATCTCGGGATGATGGGCGGGCAAGACATACTTGGCAAACCCTTCCAGGAAAGCAGAATCCGGAGCGAGGGAGGTCACAATCCCGTAACGCGACGATGCCAACGTGTTTTCGATGCTCTGCCAAACAATCTCTTCCAGCGTATCGACCTGACGGTACTCTAGTAGCGGAATCTGTACTACGAGAAATCGCCGTTCACTTAACCTGGATTCATAGTCGCGCAAGGACTCCGATTGATTGGCAATCGATTCCCACGCCCACATGTGCTGAAGCAAGAGGCTGAAGACTGCCAGCAGGTGGGATTTGCCCGATCCGAAGTTGCCGGTGAGGAAAAATCCCATGCCCTCATCGGGATGCGCTGTCATCTGATCCAGGACGGTACGCAAGCACTTTTCGATATCTTCTGTGACAACGAAGCTTTCGATCAGTTGGATGAGTTGAGACAGATCTTCAGGCGCAGCATCGCGCACCGTTGCCAGTTCGATAACGGTTTTGACAGCGGGAACTTCAATGAGGTCTTTGATTTTGGGCTGAGAAGAAAGATTGGTCATGCGAGTAAACAGACTTTTCAATGATGCTCAATTATAGTTCTATGGGCTTCGGCAAACTTCAGAGCGATCACGCCTTGTGGAGTGTCCCCTGGTTCCATGCATACCTCCATGCGTGGATAGCTGCCTAACGACCCAAGTTCAGGCGCGGCGGGGGAAAGCCTACAAACGGAAGCCTGCCCTCGAGCCCTTCACTTCGTTCGAGGACAGGCTACGCGAAGGGACAGACCAGAACCCGCCATTTGCCAAAAAACGTCCATAAAACCACAGATCCCCAAGCCTGCCCTGAGCGACTGAAAAGCCTGCCCCC
>JAPUIP010000518.1 GCA_027296925.1 Candidatus Poribacteria bacterium
CTTCAATATCGAAGCGCCCATCGCCCATCATTTTCAATATTTGATTGCCCGCCAGCTGGCACACGATGTCCGGACTTTCAATCAGTTGCTCAGCGAGATCGTTCTGTCGGGCGATGATACAAAAATCTATGAGCTATTCAGGTCCGATTCGGTTGGCTAAGAATGCCACCGAATCGGTGGGAGCTAAGAACTGGGAAAGACGTCCCTAGTTAACTAGAAATGATAGGCTCACCCGTCGCTCCCTGCACTACGTAGGCGTTCCAGAGACGGCGCTACTTCTTCCACCAAGAAGATGGCCTTATCTAAGCTGTAGCTGATTCCAATTCCCCAGTCCTGTGTATAGCTATCATTTTTTTTGGCAACGCCATTACTAATGTCGTCTTCCTTTGTCCAGAAAGACCCCACGAAGGCGATAAAAGATGTCAGCGTCTGGTCGCCTATCTTACGGGAATTGAAGCGAAAGCCTACACCTATACCAAAGGAGTCAAGTGGATTATCGGATGCCTCGAGCATGAATTTATACAAGAAACGATCCTTCTTTTCCAAATTGTCAGATAACACATCACCAACCATATAGTTAATCCCTAAGAAAAATTTCGATGGGACGTCTTGTTCCTGGAGAGTACCGGTGGCGGCGTCAAATTTGAGTTGGTCTCGCTCGGTAACCGGTAAGTCGGCGGAGATAAACCAGTGCTCTTATGGCCCCGTTCTTATCTGCGTTTTACCGGATAGGGTACAGTTAGGGTCTGCCTCGTTAGGGTCAGGGTCTTCAGAGAGTTTAGCCGTAATGGTTAAGACAGACCGCGTTTTTGTGAGCCGATAAGTCGTTTCAATTTTTTTTGGGGTGCGGGCCAATGTTGTTGTGAATTGATTAATAATCGTCGAAATATCATTCGCGGGTTCTGTTTCGCGCGCAACCTCTTTGAAGTCAACCTTCGGTTTTGCACAAGTCGGAGTGTAATAAGCGATAACCGTAAGTTCTGCGTTCTTCGTTGCAATCCACCTGTCGCTTGTGCATTTGGATAGTAGCGTTTCTCTGTCCAAGTCCCGATCTTCTCATTTTTTAAACGCGTCATTACAATTGTCTTGTCGGAGCGTGTAGTCGGGTGTCAGAACGTAAGCTTGACTCTTGTCTCCGCGGAGGTCAAAGATAACATATGGGGGCTCAATGGCTTGTGACAAGGCAGGGCCAGCCAGGCCCCATAGGACAAAAAGTAAAAAATATGACAGTTACTTGAGGACTTTTTTATCATGACTCTTCTCCTCGTCTGGCGCCCTCCAAGGTCGGTCGTACGTACTAGTACTTGGTGTTAAGGGCTCCAAGTATCTCGGTGTTGATTGCCGACCCAAGCAAGCACACTGCCTTAGCGGGCCCAAACATCGTATGCATGCCATGGACGGGACCACAACGGCCCCGCCCATCGCAGGTTCTGCTTTATTGCCAGCAGAACTACTACGCCTGGTCCCGTAATTCTCCAGACAATGCACGCAGTCGCGCGCGAACGCTCCCCCGAGTCTTCCAGATCCGCGTTTCGCTCGTTGCTTTCAAACTCGCCGTTGGCGAAGGATGATGTCAACTCAAAAACTTGACATCGAAAATGTCACAGACGTTTTCCGATAACCATACGCCAACTTGGATTCGTCCGAATCAGCCTAAGAGTGCTGGCTTTCTAGTTCAACTACCCAGGGATTACGAACAAAACTTCCACCATCTCCCACCCCAAAAATAGTAGACGCACCCCGGACTGCTCTTAGTCCAAAGCATAACTCCCACCTCATATATTTCACCCGAGGGGGGGGCAGGTTTTTTTCCCAGCTCTTCAGGTTCAACCTCAACAGCTTTAGCCCCATCGCTTTTTTTGTGCCCTGTTCCTTCACCCGTTTCTAAGTCTATTTCAAATACTGCATGTGATGACATTTTTCCAACCTCCAAACAGTTGTAGTGAGATCACGTGTGTTATACGTCTCAAAAGCTTGCGTGTAGCGGACAGCATCACCTCCTTTCTTAGTGCATTGCAAGATTCAAAAAGAGTTCGCCCAGAGAACTGCTAAAATGACAACGTGAACCGTCCCAGGACTAAACGCTCCGGGGTTATCGACGGATTTTTCGGATCCGTGTCCTGAAACTTGAACTCTTCGTCAAACAAATTTTTCACCTCGATCGAAATGAGGCCTCGCCGCTTAGGCAGCCGGTAGCCAAAAGCGGCGTCGACCACCCAAAACTGATCGTCACCTGGCACTGTCCCGGATGCCGGGTCGCCAAAATCACCCTCCTGATCTACATAAGTGGCCTTGATCCGCACTATCAATCCTGAGGGGTAGTACAAATTAACTCCTAATGGGACGCGCTGCGTTGTAAGCTTAGTTATCTGCTCTGTTCCGACAAATTCCGCATCCCTCTCGAACTTCTCATACTCGAGCTCTGCGCTGGCGGCCAACCAGGGGCGTGGCGTCCAGTAAAGATAGGCGCGATTCAAGTATTCCTGCCAATCCACCTCCCGAACCTCGGGGACGGGGGGTGCGGGAGGGGGCGGTAGAAAGTTAAAAGGTACCTCCAAATCGCGTTTGGATACCTCGATGCCGCCATATAGCTGGGAAGAGAATTGTTGGTCCACCGCGATACCGTAGCGTTTGGCATCCGTGCCTTCCCCATCGTCAAAGAACTGATTGAAGCCCGCCACCTGAGTGGGCTCAAGTGTCTGATCAGAAACCAGTGTTCTTTTCAAAACCCTGAATGCGGCGGCTCGAACTGTAGTGGTGGTGGACGATGGATTCCAAATTACACCCAGTTTCGGATTGAGCTGGTCCTCGTCCACAATGCCCTCGAAAGAATCTCCACTAGCTCCGAGAGTAACGGTCACGTGGTCCGGGTTACTGAACTGCGAATACACGTAGAGGTTTGTATGATCAACATCACTTTCCGCCGTTTCGGAGGACATTAGGACAAACGGTGGAAACGGGACTTGTACTGTCGTATTGATGATGTCTGTAACATCGGCACTGACTTGCCCTATCCCGCTAATGATCTTGTAACGCTTCGACCTGAAGAGATGTTGGATTTCGACGGTACGGTTTTCGTCTTCCCCCGCAAAATCTAGGGCTACGGTCGGAAATGGCATATCTCGTAAGGTGCGCTCGACATCCTGCTGGATGACGGACACAAGGATGTCACTGTGCGGTGTCGGCGCATGACGAAAGCCTAGTCGGATACTGTCTGTGTCCCTCGTCTGTCGTAACACTGTTGAAAAATTAGTTGGGTCAAAGCGTAATTCGAGATCACCTTTTTCGGTCTCTGTGGATCGCAGTTCCGCTTGAATGCTTGTTTTGTGCGACAGGGCGACTTGTCCAAAGGCATTATAGACATCCTGCTCCTGATCGTTATTCTCACGGAATCCGTCTGCTTGGTAGTGAAATCCGCCTACACTGAACGACGTTTTGCCCTGCACGCCAGAGAACGCAGCGTCGTAACCGTCGATGTCACTCCCGTTCCCCGAGATACCATTTGTCTGAAATGCGTACCGGTTCCTTTGGAAAAGGGGGTTAAATTCATTAAACGCGGGATCTGCCGGCCCCGCGCCGCTTAAAATGAATAGATTAGTTTCGGCTAGCTCAGGCTGAAGCGGTGTGATGTTAATGGGCTGCAAGAGTTGCGACTGCAACAGTTCGCTCACTCGGGCGATCTCGTGGCGCGGGAGTGCTGAATAAGAGTCGGCAAGGAAACGATGTGCTGAATGGTTAGCGGGATCTGTGTTAACGGATTTCCAGCCTTCGAACAGCGCTAGCTGCTCAAATCCAAGATCACTATAAATTCGACCTAGGCTAGCACTTCGCGCGGCGAGGTCTTGATCGAGCAGCAAACTCGATCGATAAACTGCTCGGTTGTCGTTTAGCTCAATGGATTTCTGCAGGTCGTGCAAGGCCTCTACCGGCCGGTTAATGGTCTGCTTGCGGATCGCGTCATAGAACCACGCCGTGGGATCGAGTGGGTCCAGCTCTTTGGCCATGGCGTACTGCGACGCCGCTAGCTTGTCGCGCTTTTCTTCGTAGTAGGCCTTGCCCAGGTAGCTGCGAATGAGCGAGTTATTAGGATCGAGGCTTGCGGCGATTTCGATTTCCCTCCGACCCGCTTCCAGGTTGCTCTTCCGGATCTTTGCCAATCCCAGACCTAGTCGTGGCAAGGGGGCGGCCTGATCGAGCACAATCGCCTTTTCGAAGGCCTTCGTCGCATCCCCGACCTTGATTTGGGTCAGGAACGCAAACCCGCGCACGGTTTGGGCGCGTGCCAAATTGGGATTGAGCGACACGGCGCGGGATGCAGCTTCGAGTGCTCGATCGAGTTCTCCAACCGATAGCCGTAGCTCAGACAATCGGGCCCACGCCAACGCATTGTCTGGCCTCAGTTTCAAGGCCTCCTCGAGACTGGCCAGCGCCCCTTGGAGGTCGAAATTGGCCTGCTGGGCGTAGGAAAGGGCGACCCTTGCGGCAGCGGATTTGGTGTCGATCGCTACTGCTTTTATTGCCTTATCAAGTGCTTTGTCCTTTTTGTTTTGTACCACAGCGATGATTGATTGCAGTGCAAATGCATGACTGTTATCTGACGCAATGCTTAAGGCCTTATCGATATCTGTACTTGCTTCGTCAACACGCCCAACAGTCAGCAACAGGGCCGCCCGATAGGTGAAGAAGCGCGGATCATCGATATTTTCAGGCGCTTCTGGAAGCGCAGAAAAGGCGCTCACCAAATCACCCTTTCGGTAGAACTCGATGGATCGGCGCAACATTCCTTGCCAATCCGTTTCCGCAAAATCGGCAGGGCGGTAATCGATGATGGGGGGATAGTAAAGCGCCCAGCGGACCGCATTCCTGGGACGAACCAGGAGGCGAGGTTTCGGTTCTTCGCCTACCATCGCTACCGCCGATTGGCCGCTTGTTAATACAAGCCTTCCTACCTTATTGCTGGCCGCTAGCTCGCCTTCAAACACGGTGAGGGTGGCCCGATCTGTCCCGACCGTTATTAAGAATTCCGTGCCTTCGACGGCCGCGTTAACAAAAGGTGTGTTTACTTCGAGGGTTCGGGGAGCACGGCTGAAGAAGTGAATAGCGCCCCTCAGCAGGTCGCG
>JAPUIP010000519.1 GCA_027296925.1 Candidatus Poribacteria bacterium
CCACCTTCGGCTTCTCCTCCTCCGGAAACTCGATCCGAAGTTGGTAATCGTATGGAAAGCCTGTTGATTTGTAGCGCGATGCGACCTCACCCCCGACGACCGACACGATGCGGTACCCGCGCGGGCTTCCATCGGGGTTCAGCGGGTCACGCCACCAACCGCCGCATACCGCTCCTATTGTGATGAAGTCAATTCCGCGGTAACGGATACGTTCATTCTCATGCATATGCCCTTGTAAGACGAGTCTGGTGTTGTACGCGGCGAGGACGTCGATCGCTTCATCATAATTGACGACCTCCCACCAGGGCGAACTCAGCGGATGCAATCCCCGCCGTTCGGTAAAGGTACTGACAAGCGGTATGTGAATTAACCCGATAATCGGCGTTCCCGCTTCAATCTGCTGTAGGTCTGCACGCAACCAATCGAGTTCTCGGTCACTGACGATGCCGATCACATTCTTCCAACCTTCCTGCGTCGGATCGGCTTGATGACCGTCCATTACCACAAAGTGCACACCACTGTAGTTAAACGAATAGTAAGTTGGGCCGAAAAGCGCCTTGTATGCAGCCTTCGGATCCGGCTGCCCCACAAGCATTTCGTGGTTTCCCATTGTATGGTAGAGCGGAACGTTGATCGCGTCAATCTCTTTGGCGTATACCTCCCCGGCCCCACCCTGAAGCGTGATGTCGCCTGTCCCAATCGCGAATGCCGGCGGCGGAGCCATTGCGTTAACCTCCGCGATGAATTCGCGAAATCCTTCCACCGGCTGATGCCCATCCGCTAAGTGCATATCGGTGTAATGGATAAAGGTGAATGCAGCCGGCTGATCATCGAGTGCCAACTCAAAATCGAAACTTTCCGCGCTGGTAGAACCAATTCGGTGATAAAACGGCGAAGTCAGGCGATGACCGCTTGGAAGCGATACGAAGACAAATTCTGCGTCCGCATCAGGGAGTTGATACGTGCCCTCGTCGTCGGTGCGGGTTACATCGCGTCCATTGGACACCACAACGCGGGCAAGTCCCGGTTCTCCGGGTTGATGGATGCCATCTTCATTCAGGTCAAGGTAAGCTGTGCCTGTGATCATGTCCAAAGCTATATCCTCCGCCGGAGCTCAGCTCTACTTCATTTTAATCAAAGGATAGATGGGGGACTCCGGTCTTGGCGCTAAGGTCCATCGTTGACAGTCTGCTATCAGATCAAGGGCTTCCAGAACAATCTGTCCAATCAGCGCTTCCGCTAAAGGGGGACCGACGATACAGTCTGTATTCATAAATCGATCTCCGATTTTTATTGTAACCGTCCCTGCAATAGACCGCTCTTCCTTTCTTTCATCGGCATAGGTCACAATGGCTGTGCGCAGGATTATCAGTCCAAGTTTTTCGACGACATCTTGTGGGAGCCCCAGCATGACGGCGCCTGTGTCAACGATCGCCTCCATCTGATGCGTTCTAATTTCATCTTCCGGGATCTTCTGATCCAGATATGAAAATCTGTCTGCGAAGTTTTCCAGTTCAATTTGAACTTTAATCTCGCCCATATTGTATCTCCTCCCCTGAAAATAACGATCCACTCTCCATCAGTGATTACAACGCTTTGGGTTCGTCATAACCAACGATTTCCCCCGTCGTCGAATCAAAGATTGCCCCGTAGCTTCCCGGCGCGGCGAAGTCCACATCGGTCTGCATCGCCAATTGCGTATTGGCGTCCAAGAGATAGTAGTGACCACAGTATGGATGCGCAGTGTCCGCGAGCCGTTTGACGTGATAGCAGTGGTTGTGAAACTGAATCGTGTTATCGTAGATGATGATGAACCGATCCCCGAACAGACTCTGTGCAATCTGGTTGATGATGAATGGCTGAATCTTTTGAGATTTGCTCGGACCTGACACGCGCCTGTAGACCTCCGATGTGTAATGCGTTAGACAGTTCGTTGATTCGCTTTTCCGTGATTGCTCACTTTCTCACCCGCTCCTCGGCTCACTTTGTCCTTGTTTCTCGTGTCAAAATGATCGTGTCAATCCGCCGGTTCTGATCTCTCCCCGCCTTAAATCTGTTGTCTGCAATGGGATACTTTTCACCCAAACCCACAGCGGTCATCCGCTCCACGGGAACGCTGCATTTTTCGGTGAGATATTTCATGAAGCCGTTCGCCCGCTTTTCGGTCAACTTCAGATTGGCATCGGCAGCCCCAATGCTATCACTGTGCCCTTCGATCCGAACGTTGTAGTCAGGGAAGGTTTTAATAACCTCAGCCAGTTGACCGATGGTCGGGAATAATTTCGGGTTGATTTGCGAACTTCCCTGTTGAAAAAGAGCCCCGCTCAATCGAATGGAGAGCCCCTTTTCGGTTCGCTCCGTTTTAGCACCCGGAATGGCTTTGGCGGCGTTGAGAATCTGTGTCTCAACGGCATCGATCTGTTCGGCTTTCTCAGTCGCCGCTGTCAGATACTCAAGGCTCTGCCGACCAACCGTAATTGCCCGTGCGTAGTTCTCGCTCGTAAGGGCTTGTTTAGCTTCCGCGAATAACGCTTTTGCCTGTTCATAGCCTTCAGGACTGAGGGCGGATGCCATCGCTGACCCTTCCCGATTGAGCCCCTCTTCGAGTTTGAAGATCACGTCTTTTGCCTGGGCAATCTGTTCCTCTAGCGCCTCCTTCGCCCGGCGTTCTCGTTCAACAATTTCGGCTGTGTCGTAAGCGTCACGCGCACTGCTTTCGGCCTGCGCAGCAAGACGGACAGCCTGGTCGTACTTCGCTGTTTTCAGGGCCATATTCGCTTGTTCGATGGCTGTTTGGGCGCGTTGAAAAGCGGTTTCCGCATGCTCAAATGCGTAGACACTCTCTGCGCGATCCATCTCCAATTGCGCCCGTGTAATCGCGA
Organism: Candidatus Poribacteria bacterium; assembly: GCA_027296925.1. GTDB lineage: Bacteria > Poribacteria > WGA-4E > WGA-4E > PCPOR2b > JAPUIP01. The sequence continues at coordinate 2,883 of JAPUIP010000519.1, forward strand.
TTTTTGCATTTGTGTACGCCTGGCGTTCTGTTGTCTGGGCTTCACTGGCGGCGGCATTCGCGCCGGCGGTTGCTGCAATCTTCGCTTTATTGGCGTGACCCTCGGCTTGTGCAACAACCGATTTAGCTTGATCAAACTGCTCTTGAGCGAGCAGAGAACGCGCTTGAGTGATCAGATTTTCTGCGGCTTGATAATCGTCGGCGGCATAGGTGAGCGCGCCGGTTTCCCCAGCGGCATCGAGTATCAGTTGCACCTTCGCGATTGCCAGTTGCGTTTGCGAACGGAACAACGCATGCTGTGCGTCATTTCGTGCTTCCGCGGCTTCGGCTTGAGCAATCGCCGCCTGCTGCTCGGCGCGCGTGGCTCTGGACAAAGCTCGCTTCGCCTGCTCCTCCGCAATCGCTTGACGCACCTGGGCAGTTTGGATTTCGTACTCCATTTCCTGAATAATCGCGTTCAATGTCTCCGCCAGAGCTTCATCAATGCGCTTTTGGGCGATCCGTTGACGCGCTGTTGCGCCGGCCAGCTCCCCTTCCATCTGCGCCCGAAATGATAACTCTACGCTCTGAATTCCGTTACCGGTGTGTTGCGCTTGTCGCGCTCCTTCAAACAGCTTCGCTGCTTTCGCTAACGACTCACCGGCATGTTCTTCCGCGCCCAAACGTCGAGCTTCGGAAATGGCACGCTGGGCATCACCCAGGGCGGATTCGAGCAGAATCGTATCCACTTTTCCAGCACAGCCAGTCAAGGTGGAGATGGCGAGTACCCAAAAGAACCAGGTGATATCCATTTGCATGAATCGATTAAATGCCATGATATATCGTTCCTCCGATAATCGCGCACTATTCCTCTGGCGTTGAACATAACTGTTCTAACTCCCTTTCTGCCTGTTCGAGGTCGTGGCGTGCGGCTTCGACAGCCTGCACCTTCAGTGCCAGTTCTTCCTCTGCTGTGCGGGCTCCCGCCTCAATTCGATTGGCGATGGCGACGGCTTCCGCAACTTTCGCTTTCAGGTGAGCACGCATCCCCAGTCGATATGCCTCTTTCTCTTTGGTTTCACTCATCGCGTTTTCCGCCCGAGAGAGCATCTGTTCTGCCTCTGCCAATTCTTGGGGCGCCAACCTCTCCGCCTCCGCCTCCTCTTTGGCTAAACGAATCTGTGCTTTGGCGTCGTATACGATTTCCGCAGCAAGCTGATTCGATGTGCCACATCCATTACTGATCAGCACAACAATCAGACCGACACCCACCATGATAAATTGTTGTCTCATGAAATGCCTCCTGCCGATTGTCTGTCTATATGCACGCTGGGTGGAAGTATATCACACGTCCCAGTGTTTGACAAAGAAATTGAAGAGCCCTCAAAGTTCCCCTCGAAGCACCACAGGCACACCCTCAGGCGGGCAGTTTACCCCGAACTTTGAGGGGCAAGCTTTCCGTTGGTCGCTCGGGGCAGGCGGGACAGGTTGAAAAGTGAAAAGTGAAGATTCATTCAGGCTACCGTGCTCGGACGAGTGTAGGACATTCATGCTTCTGAGTCCCGATTCATCGGGGTTTCTTAATCTCGAGCCCCCGACGCGAGGACTCAGAAGTCTATCGGGGCGTGCAGAGCAATATTCAATAGTCAATTTTGGTATGGAAGTTAGTTTTTTTAGGGGACGCCAATCGCTGACGGATTGCTTCGTAGAGGACGATCGAAGCGGATACGGCACTATTCAGAGATTCCGCGGAACCATGCATCGGGATGGAGACCAGCGCATCACAGATTTCCTCTAGATGTTTGCTGATGCCGGCTTGTTCATTCCCGATGATGAGAACGGTTGGAAGTGTGAGGTCGTGTTGGTCTATCGTGATCGAAGCGTGTGGACTTGTCACAACAACCTGCAGCCTGTCGAGTGATTCGCGAATCTTGTCAATCCAGCCCTGGAAAATCTGGGTGTTTTGGAGGCGAAGCACCGGCAACGCAAACAGCGACCCCATCGTTGCGCGAGCGGTCTTCGGGTCATAGAGGTCAACGGCGGGTTCCATAATCAACACCCCATGAGCCCCGAGGGCATCTGCAGAGCGAATGATTGTCCCCAGATTTCCCGGATTCTGTGGGCGCTCGACCATGATGACGAGCAAGTCGGAGCGAATTGGAATGCGGGCTAAGTCATCCTTAGCCTGCGAGACAATCGCCATCAGTTCCACATCGCTGCGATCACTGAGCTTGCTGAGTAGGGTTTCCGTCACTTGCAGATGGGTTTGCGGATCTGATTCCGCCAGCGTCTTCTGTGCCCAATTGGAACCCACTAACGTTGGACAGTAGATCAGTTGCTTCACGTGCCAGCCGTGACGATAGGCTTCGGAGATTGCCTGTACGCCTTCAACACAGAACTCGCGGTGGGCTTTGCGTACCTTGCGTCTTTGGCTCAGTTGGCGGATGTATCGGATCTGTGGATTGGAGGTAGAACGGATGAGCATTATCAATCCCCTTCTCCGATCTCCGTTCGCACTTCACGGTCCTCCAGTTGCCGATATATCCACCACCGCATCTTTTGTTGGCGGACACTTCTTGCTTTGCGTTCACAATAGATCTCAAACCTTGAGCCATCTTGTGTGACAACCCGGAAATAGTGACGGCGAACATAGCCTTCATGATTTACTTTTTTCCACTGGTCTTCGATCCGCACAATTTCATAGGTGCGATTTCGCCAATCGAATGAAATTGGGGTGCCCGGTGAACCCGCCGCCATCGCCGCGGGATTGAATCCGGAGCCGCTGACCTTGATCGGTTCGCTGATAAGTTTAGGAACTGCATTCATGATTTTCAGACGCCTCTGGCTGTAGATTTTTTACCCGGCTATTGTTAGGTGAGTTACAGTAATGCTATTGACTCTCCTACTTTTGTAGGGTATCATATTAACGTTTTTTTGACAATAGGACTTAGCTGTCGGACAAAATTGAGCACAAAAGTTGAATTTTAGCGTTGAGTATCGGTATGAATACTTAACATTCAACGGAAGTTGAAGTCTTTGTCGAAAGTCGTGCGAGCGATTAATTTCTTGACGTTGATTTCTTGGCTGAGTTTCTGACCTTTGAAACTCAGAGTTTACTGTGGGTATCGAGAGAAGATTTTCAAGTCAAGCAAACGACCGTTTTCTTAACCGCATCTTACTACGGTATAGGTCTGGGTGTCAATTAACTGTCAAAATTGGTTTGTTACGCCTACGTACTACTGGCAATTTTGTCACACGACTTCAATCGAAAGGAATACATGCCATGAAACGGAAGCTGTGTATTGTTTCGCTTTTATGTCTTGTGAGTTTGATTTGGAGTGCCTTTGAATCCGAAGCACAGGATATAGAATCCCTTATCAAGCAGCTTGGGGACGAGGACGAGTCTGTTCGTGTTAAGGCTGCCGAAGCGTTGGGTGCTATCGGTGAGCCTGCAAAGGACGCGGTTGCTGCGCTGAGTCAGGCATTGAGCGACGAGGATAGGAAGGTTCGTTACCAAGCGGCTTGGGCGTTGGGTGTTATCGGTGAGCCTGCAAAGGACGCGGTTCCTGCTTTGATAAAAGTATTGAGTGATGAGGATAGGAAGGTTCGTGATAATGCTACAGAGGCATTAAAAAATATAGGAACACCCGAAGCGATGAAGGCAGTGAAAGAATACGAGAAGCAAAGGTAGGATGAAAGGTCAAAATAAGACTTAGCTTTCGGACAAAATTGAGCGCAAAAGTTGAATTTTAGCGTTGAGTATCGGTATGAATACTCAACATTCAACAGAAGTTGAAGTCTTTGTCGAAAGTAGGATGAGCGCCTTTATCTGTAATTTAATCCGATCAAAGCGAGTGAAGGGATCTTCAGGATAACCCCTTTTAAGATATTGCATTTTTGCTTGACGACTAAAATACAAACTGATTGTGAGGAGAAAACTCATGGCTGGGAATGTGTTAGAAATCACTGACGCCAACTTTGAAGAAACCGTTGCAAATTCAGAAATGCCGATCGTTGTCGATTTTTGGGCGGAATGGTGTGGCCCATGCAAAATGATTGCGCCAATCATGGAACAGCTTGCGGATGAGTATGTGGGTAAATTCAAAGTCGGGAAACTCGACGTTGATGAAAACCGCGCAACAGCAATGAAGTACGGCATTCGCAGCATCCCGACGATGTTAGTATTCAAAGATGGAGAAGTTGCAGAGCAAATCGTCGGCGTCCTGCCGAAAGACGCGCTGAAAACAAAAATTCTCTCGGCGCTATAAACATGATATGTGTGGAAGGGTGCACCAGCGCTCGGTACGTTTCGCCACAACATGATCTGGAAAACGCTTTATAATACGATCGCCATCCCCGCGCTCGCCCTTGGGTTTCATGCCGCCGCTCGGTTTAGTCCTAAGATCCGTGAAGCACTTGCCGGGCGGCGAAGCGTTTTCGCCTCACTCAAAAGTCAATTGGAGTCAGCGCGACAGCTTCGTCAGACCGCCTGGTTTCATTTTACTTCCGTCGGGGAATTCGAGCAGGCCAAGCCGTTAATCGAATCGATCAAAGACGATACACGGATTGTTTTAACCTACTTCTCCCCTTCTGTCCACCCCAACGTCGCCACGTATCCCTACTACGATGCCGCCATTTATCTCCCGCTGGACACCCGCCGAAATGCCGAACGCCTTGTTCGACTGATCAATCCCTCTCTCCTGATCTTTTCCAAGTTTGACATCTGGCCCAACCTGGTTTGGTGCGTGTCCAAGCACGAGGTGCCCGTTATTCTCATTGCGGGAACGTTGCACCCAAAGTCCAGGCGTCTGGCGTTCTTTGCGCGCGCTTTTTTCACGGCCGTCCATCGGCGCATTGCGGTGCATTGTGTTATCTCCGAGGGCGATGGGCAACGGTTTCGCCAAATCTGCCCGCCGAATGCCCGCATCGAAGTTACGGGGGATACCCGTTTCGATCGCGTTTATCAACGGGCGATCGCTGTCGATGCGGACACTGAATTCTTCCCCGGACAATCGACCTTGCAACGCCCAATCCTGATTGCGGGAAGCACGTATCTTGAAGATGAAAAGGTCCTACTTGAAGCATACCATTCGCTCCGCGAAGATTCACCACAGCACCTGCCACATTTAGTCCTTGTCCCTCACGAGCCCACTGAGGAACGGATCCGCGAGATTCGAGCACAGTTGGATCGCTGGGGATTTTCACAGGTGTGTTTTTCGGAACTCACGGAGGGGATCGATCTGAGCCAGACCGACGTGATTGTGATTGACACAGTCGGTCTGCTGGCGAAACTCTATCGACTCGGAGATATTGCCTTTGTGGGTGGGAGTTTTCATGGCAGCGTTCACAACGTGATGGAACCCGCAGCGATGGCAAAACCAATTCTCTTCGGCCCCACCATCCATAACGCTTATGAAGCTGATTTGCTCAAAGAACGAGGTGCTGCTCGGCAAGTCAACAACGCGCAAGAACTGGCAGCGGTCCTCAAAGCGCTGCTCTCGGATAACGATCTGTGCGTCCAAATGGGAAGGCTCGGCAAGCGGGTCATCGAGGAGAATTTGGGGGCCGCCGAACGAACGCTGGTTCATCTCAGATCTTATCTGCCCAAAACGTGATGCGTGATCGGACAAGACAGCCCGTTGCATACGTCAGACGCTACTCATCACGGTTGACGTTGGTCGTATAACGAATCGTTAGTACCGGGCGACGTGTCTCATCAGGATGCTCTTGGGAAGTAAAACGCACCGATCCGGTACCATCCCGCAGGGCAAAAAGATAGCCGTAATTGTGATCCGGGTTGGCCAGCCAAAGGCGGAAGGCATCAGTGATGAGCGCTCCTTTCCAGACATATCGCACACCAGCCCCGTGAATCGGCGTCATGCCATCAATGCGATAAGCGACATCCTCAGAACCGTTGTAGTCACTCGCTTGATCGCCGTTAATCCCTTCCAACATGGCTTGCGCCGGCGGCTTATTCCACGGGAAATTTCGGTGCAATGCGCTGTTATAAGTGAGCTCGTTTGCCGCAGCCGGCTGTGACTTTTGTTCGCCCTCCTTCCAAGGAAGAAGAACGCGCCGGATAATGATTTGCTGAGGTGCGTCATTTTCGACGGACTCTGCATAGAGGCTGATTGATGCATCTAGAATCTGATTCGCTTCAGTGATACCGATCTCCTCGAACGCTTCCATGATCGCAAACGCCGCGAAAAAAGCACCTCCAATCGGCGTACATAGCAAGAATTCCTCCCCACCGGCGTTGTGATTTCTCATCTTCTTTTTCGGATGGACGATCAGGGAAGTATCCTTCAAGACGCCTGAAAACGTCACCGTATTCCCCTTGCCGAAAGTAATTTCCATTGTGTCAGAAGGCGTAAGAGGAATAGCTTCCAACGGATCAATTGTGGTTGGTGGTGTTTGCGCGTTACGCACACCTTGAATCGCCAGCATATATTTTTTATCGATATCCAAGGGGGTTGTGTGTAGAAGGACAGTATTCATTCGCGGATCGAGCGTCGCCCATTCGCTCTCAATCCCCGGCTCGATCCGGTAATTTGAAGCGTTCTCCGCTGATTCCCGATCTAGTGCCCGATCAAACCGCAACTGAACGGCTGCCTGAGAAAGTGAGGTTGCGGAGATCAGGCGTGGCTTTTCGGCGATACTTCCAGGGGTGCCTGCGCTCAGCAGATAAATTGAAAACAGAATGCATAGAATTGTGAACCGCCAATTTCTATTGAACATGTTGTCCTTCCTTATCCACGGTAATAAAAACAGCGTTTAGGACATCCCGCTCTTCCTGTCCAGAGGGGCGATTAACGACCTTCCCATCGACGACAAACGTACTCGATGAGCCGCCATCCAGATTGATGGCTTCGGTCGCACCCAGTTCAATCAAGACGGTCGCGAGTTCATACAGGGAGATGCCCGTGCTATACCCCGGTTGCCGTCCATCAGCCACAATCAAAATCAACTTCTGATCGTTGTAGCCGAGTGCCGTTCGTGGCTCATGACTCAAGGGTAGCACCGCCGTCCGCCGACCGGGGGTATGCGTTTTTTCTTTTCGCTGCAACCCTTCGAGCATGTTGGTCACTTTTCCGTTTTTGACAAGTCGCATCCGTCCACCGATCGCCTGAACTGCATCATTCCAGATTGGCGGCTCTAGTGCAATTTCAATCTGGCCGCGCATCCCTTCGCTCAACTGAGCAGCAAGTGCTTTATCAAGCTTCGAACGGAAGGATAGCACCGCACCATTTTCGGGAATCGGGTTGTTTCCCTTCTTCCCAAACTGATCGATGACAAACTCACTTTCGTATCTGCCCCCGATCGGTAGCTTCAATCCCGTCAAAACGATCTCGTATCCACGGCTGTTTGTGTGCGTCGAGTAGCCCACGCGAGGCGTATAGAGGATGGATTGGCAGCCATCTTCACGCCGCTGGTTAATGCACTGGAGCGAGATGGCGTGCTCCGCTAGGGTGACGGTCGCTTGCATCTGCACCGGTCCAATCAGGAATTCGCCGGCAGCCGTTACACCAAAACATGCCTCTCCATCGACCGGTTGGGTCATCAATTCCCCATCTTGAATATGCAGGTTCTCCAGCGCACCGCCATAACCTCGCATATCGCCCAGGACGCCAAATCCACCGTTGACCGCAACCAGAACGCGGCGATCGTCACGCTGAGATCTCCGATACGCCGTGGATCGAACGCTTTCTTTCCCCAGGATCCGATCTGCGGCGATCGCGGCTTCAAAAGAGAGTGCCGAGGCGGAGCGATCCATTTCGGCGACGTAGAGAACGCACGATTCCTTATCCCAATCATATCGATAAATATTGAGCCCGGGATGCAGCCCTTGAAACAGGCCGGTGCGTTGACCGGCGGCTTGAACAGGCAGGCACGTCATCAAAAGGAAGCAGAGATTAAATAGGAAAATGATGAAAGGGATGAACCGTTTATAGCGCACTTTGTGTTCCTGTCGTTTTTGAAGTCCTCTGTTCGGCTTGCGAATTCCGATTCCTGTGGATCTCAACGCCCACATAAGTGAGGTTGTCTTCAATCGGGGGGGATAGCTTTTTGACAATGATCCGAACTTCCTCGATTGGGAATTGATCTAAGATCGCGGCTGCAATTGTTTCAGCGAGCGCCTCAATGAGTTGGAATGACTGTTGCGTTCCAATTTCAATCATCCGACGAACAACTTGGGCGTAGTCAATCGTTTGATCCAGGTCATCAGTTTTGCCTGCGAGAGAGAGATCCGCTATCAGTTCGACATCAATTTCATATTTCTGTCCAATTTGGCGCTCTGCTTCTGCAACACCATGATAACCATGAAACCGAAGGCCGCTGAGGATGATCTTGTCCATTTTTAGGCGTTAAAAATTAGAAAATCGTAACTGCAAAATGCATAAGGAGGCCCAATATTTAGGACGCGGCAGCTGTCAATTCGGCATCCTGAGCGGCATCATGCTCGACTGCATAAATCGTAAACAGGTCGGTCAATGTCCCTTCTGTCTCAATTTCCCCACTGCTGACGAAGCGTTCGACTTCGACAGAGCCATCGTCTAAGAACTCGACTTCCCACCGCTCTCCTGGCACAGCTACCACGACCATGAGTGCCTCATCACGGTGATGCGCTAAGGTATAACTGATGTTGGCTTGTTCGAGACGAGTCAGAAACTGGAGTAGGTTTTCAAAGGCGTTGGATTTCATCGGTCAAATCTCCTATCCGTCAGCAGCTTGCGAACGACCTTGAAGCCGGGTCTGTTAGTTCTGGCTCCGCTTTCGATCTCCTCCCACGTCATCTCGCTAAATTCCTCCCAACTCGGTGATCCCGGGGGTAATTTGGCTCGCCTGATATTCCCTTTCTTCTGCTGGAGGATGTCGGCAATTTTCTTCCTTGCGAATTTGCGCGCAATAGCGAAATCCCTCCATTATAAGCAGTATAACGATCGAGCTGCTGATTCTACCAATCTTCATCATAGAAGGGGGTGCTGGGGTAACTGTAAACGTTGCCTTCGTAATTTTTCAGCGTGATTTCCTTATCATCGAACGACACAATCGGATTGGGAATAAGCGCGATTTTGCCGCCGCCACCGGGGGCATCGACCACATAGTGCGGCACACCGAGTCCAGAGATGTGTCCGCGCAACGCGGCGACGATCTCGAGACCTTTTTTGATGGACGTGCGAAAATGGTCCGTCCCATAAACGAGATCTGCCTGGTAGATATAGTAAGGCTTGACGCGGATTTGAAGCAGCTTTTTCATTAGTTCGACCATGACGGCCGGATCGTCGTTGACGCCTGCGAGAAGTACACACTGATTCCCAAGGGGTATACCGGCATCCGCCAGCATGCCGCACGCCTTCGTGGTCTCCGGCGTCACTTCGCGGGGGTGGTTGAAGTGGGTGTTAATGTAGAGGGGGTGATACTTCTTGAGGATGGCGCACAACTCCGGTGTGATGCGCTGTGGAAGGGTAACGGGGACGCGACTCCCGATACGGATAATTTCGATGTGTTCGATGGCGCGAATGCCGCCCACGATGTAATCGATCCGCCGGTCCGTCAGCATGAGCGGATCCCCGCCAGAGATAATCACATCGCGTATTTCGGGATGCTCACGAAGATACTGTAAGCCGCTTTCCATATTGTTATCGGGAATTGAGTCTGGATCTCCGACTTTGCGCTTCCGCGTACAAAATCGGCAGTAGATCGGACACATGTAGTTGACATAAAACAGCGCACGGTCCGGATAGCGATGCGTGACATTGAGGACGTGACTATCGTCTTCTTCGCCAAGGGGATCATCTTCCTCAAAACCCGTCCTGACAAGCTCTCTTGAATCCGGGACAACCTGTTTCCAGATTGGATCTCCCGGTTTTTCAATCAGGCTTAAATAGTAAGGGTTGATACGAATTGGAAAGACTTTGTGGATGCGCCGTATCTCTTCGAGATCGACATCGAAGACTGCGGCAAGTTTTTCGGGCGTATTAACGGTATCTCGAACAAGACGTTTCCATTCTTCCATAAGGTTTTAAGCCTTTCTAAAAAAGGTTGACTCATTTTTGACTGTAGGCACGTTTTCATTACTCAGGGCGGTAATGCTTCAGCGTAACCTTGTCCATCTGATCCCCTTTGCGGAGCCCATCCACCACATCTAAACCTTCGATCACACGTCCAAAGGTCGTATACTGCCCATCGAGGTGGCTATAGCGATTTGGATCTGGATTTAGGCAGATGTAGAATTGGCTTCCTGCGGAATCGGGATCTCCCGTTCGTGCCATGGCAACAACGCCTTTTTCGTGTTTGGGCATTTTTGCGCGAAGTTTGGGGTCTTGAAATTCGCCATGGATCGCCCACCCCGGTCCCCCGCTACCATCGCCCTTTGGATCGCCTCCTTGAATCACAAATCCAGGAGCATACCGATGGAAGGTAAGACCATCGTAAAACCCCTGTTGGATGAGCGTCGCGAAATTCTCTACAGTCTTCGGGGCAGCATCGGGATAGAGTTCGATGACAATTTCACCCTTGTTAGTTTCAATGAGTACGGTCGGATTGGATTTTTCACAACCGCAGCAAGCAATGAGGGTGAGGAGGGCGACGAACAGCCCGATCGAATCTCTCGTTATTGGGATGCTTATCTGAGCCATGGTGTTTGAAATTTCTGTGCCTAATTTTTTTGAACCTTTTAATTATACCAATCACCCAGCAGACAGTCAAACGAAATGAGAAAAAACTGCAGCAAAGCGGCTTGACATCACTTTCAGGGTGAAGTATAATCAGTGAGAACCTGAACGAAGGTGGGAGCAGGATAGCTATTGAGATAAGCAGGAGCAAAGAGGAAGAAATGCCAACGAAAGAAGAGCTTTATGATCAGGCGTTAACGTATTTTGGAAGCAATGACCTCGAAGAGGCGGTGGCCGCGTTCGACAAGCTCATCGAGCAGTATCCCGATTACGTCGATGGGTATATTGGGCTTGGACACGCCTATGAACGGATGGGCAAATATGATGAGGCAATCGAGGTTATCAAAAAAGCGATTGAGATTGAACCGAAAGACCCTCT
>JAPUIP010000052.1 GCA_027296925.1 Candidatus Poribacteria bacterium
TCGGGGTTAATATCTGAAATATGCAGGAAGGCATGTTTTTCCACGCCGATGTCAACAAAAGCGATCTGCATGCCGGGGAGGACCGTTTCAACACGCCCTTTATAGATGTTATTTAAAATATGTTCGGCATCCTTGCGTTCAATGTCAAACTCGGTCAGCACACCATCTTCAAGTATAGCACACCGGGTTTCGTACTCATCGTCAGAAATGATAATCTCTTTTTGCATTGTCGCCTCCGTTTTGAAGTGCTAGGGGCAATCAAAATGCCAGGTCACAAGACTCACAATTGATTTATTGATGGAGGCAACGAACAAAACAATCAAGTTAAGAATAAAAAGCGATCTTTCAATTTACACGGCGTATCCACTCCAGTAATTATCAACAATAATCGTCAAAACACAAGCTCATTTATGGCATTTCTGGACCTTCTTCAGATATTCACTGATTTGCAAATTCGTTGTACGATAGCTCCCAGAACATGTGCTGGGCTGGTTCATTAAACAGATGCTGGCAATAAAGAATGCCCACTGTCGTGGCAAGCTATATCGCTGTATCTCGCATAGCATTTTATACGACAACAAGGTCTAATCATGTTAACATGACAACATGCATCGCAGTAGAGGGTTCATGTGTATTGAAAGATTGTGCTACCGTCTCGTTAAGTTAAGTTCGAATTAAGTTATTCAAATTCGTTCATTCCCCCTCACCCTGGCCCTCTTCCGCGAGGGGGTGAGGGTAATAGAGAGATACAGAGTCATTTTTCGAACTTACTTCAATTCGCTTTGTCACTTGATATAATCGGCTCAAAACCTTAGCTTTGTTCGCGCGGAGTCATTGTGATGACTGGTATGATCAATTCCCCAGTTGAGATACCTCCATGTTGGAATCCACCTCGAAACTGTCGTGTGTATTCATTAAATTGATTCGGGTAAACGAAGTAATAATCTTCTTTTGCTATAATGTAGTTTTTACTTGAGCTTTCAGCCGGTAATCTATACTGCTTCGGATTGTCGATATAAATCGCTTGATCCATGTCGCACCCCAAACTCGTGCCCACTTTGAAACGAAGGCTTGTGGAAGTTTCACGATTCCCAAACGCTCTCGACGGTCGGTTACAGAGGACAGAGCCGTGATCTGATGTTAAGACGACAGTGGCATCTTGGGCCGCGACAATCTTCAGGATCTCGAAGAGCGCAGAGTGAGCAAACCACGATTTGGTCAGGGAGCGAAAGGCGGATTCATCCGGCGCAATCTGTTGAAGCACATCTGACTGCGAACGTTGGTGCGTCAAAATATCGATGAAATTCACGACCAAAGCGGATAGACTAATCCGATCAAAGGAAGAGACCTGGCGTATGAACTCATTCCCACCTTTAACATCGAAGACCTTAAAATACCTTAATCCCGGCTTAAGTTTAATTCCGGCGCGTTGGAGTTTCTGCTGGAGGAGGTGTCTTTCGTACCGATTCGTACTGGTTTCATCCTCGGAGTCCTCCTGCCAGTATTGTGGAAATCTTTCAGCGATTTCTTGTGGAAAGAGCCCACTAAAGAGCGCATTACGCGAGTAGAGCGTCGCGCTGGGCAAAATCGAAAAATAGTAATCCCGATCGATATAAAAATAGGGTTGAAGTAACGATTCAATTGCCATCCAATGATCGAGCCGCAGACAATCAACGACGATAAAATACACCGGGCGCTTTTCACGCAGATGGGGAATCACAAATTTATCGACCACATCAACAGACAGAGTCGGAGAATCCTCACCGCGTAACCAGCGGGTATAGTTTCCCTGTACATAATTGGAAAATAGGGCGTTGCATTCCTTTTTTTGCTCTAGATGCGTTTCTTCAAGCCCCGTTTGTGCCAATTGATCAAACTCGAAATCCCATTCGAGTAATTTGAGATAAATCTCTGTCCACTTTCGCCAGTCGGGATTAGATTCTTTGGCGGCTCGGATCTGATTGAAATCCTGGGTATAGTTAAGTGGAACCTGCCCTTCAATAATCTTCGTCTGATCCAACACGCGCCTCAATGTTGAATCGATCTGGGCAATGCCAATGGGCTTCATCAGAAAGTCGCTAATACGCTTCCCCAGCGCTTCATTGACTAACTGATCATCGCTGTTTTGTGTGACCATGATGACGGGTAAGATCGGGGCAATTTCGCGGATCTGGTCGAGCGTTGTCATCCCATCTTGCCCTGGCATCACTTGATCTAGCAGAACTGCATCGTAATGGGATTCTTTGAGTAACGAAATTCCGTCGGCGCCATTGGAAACCGGCGTCACTTCGTAAGACTTCTCGCGCAGGAACAGGATGTGGGGCTGGAGGGCATCAATTTCGTCATCAATCCATAAGATTTTATGCGCGATGTTTTGCACATCATCCCCCTTTCTTCCTCTCTTCCAATCTCATTTTCCGTGAATGATGAAGTGAACCTTTCAGCAAAATTCCCTCGGCTTTTTCATCCATAAATGGCTCCACGGGCAATACAATTTCAAAGGTTGTTCCCTCTCGACCGGTTTCCACTAACCGAATCTGTCCATGATGATACTCTTCAACAATTCGCTTAACCAGTGTCAAGCCGAGACCCCAGCCGTGCTTTTTGGTTGTCATGCCCGGCTGAAAGATCTTCGGACGATCTTTTCGTGCAATTCCTTTCCCGTTATCCTTGTACTCAATTGTGATTTGAGCCCGCTTTGCCCAGATTGGCTGATTCAGTCGCGGATCGATTTCAATGACGCCGGTCTCTTTGTCAATCGCATCCAACGAGTTCCGAATCAGATTTTCAAAAACCCATTGCAACAGATCTCCATTTGCAAAAATCTCAGGAAGTTCACGAGATACAACGCGAATTTCAACCGGTGTACTTCGATTGGGCAAGCGTTTTTGAAAGTAGGCGACGACATCACCGATAACGGTGTTTATGTCGATCCACGTTTTCTGCGGTTGGGCGCCAATTCTACCGAAACGCGCGGTAATGTTCTGTAGTCGAGCCAGATCACCCTGCATACTGGCATAGATTTCGGCTGTCGCTTCGTCTTCCTTTTGCTTGTGACGTTCGGCTAATAACTCAACCCAACCCATCAGTGACGAGATCGGTGTGCCCAGTTGATGCGCTGTCTCTTTTGCCAATCCTCCCCAGATCGACGCCTGTTCACAGGCTTTTATCCGTCGATAGCTCAGAAAGCCGACAATCAAAAATGTCGAAAATACGGCAGCCAAGACGAGCGGCATCATGATAATGCCATAATCAGGAGTCACCTCGTAATACAGATATCCCTGACGCAGGTCGAGATTGGCTTGCAATGGAAAAACACGACCCTGAACTTTAGACGTGCGAATAAGCCCTTTCGCCCGTGCGTACTGCTCCGGCGTTGCCTCTGCCGCTTTAATCAACTGACCCCAGATCTGCCACTTTTGGGGTCTATCATTCAGATCCGTAATCACAAAGGGGGTCTGATCGATCGCCTTTGCGTCTGCTTCGCCATAGTAGTAATATCCAGAGATCTCGTGACCTTCGAGCGTGTAATGGATCAGCTTCGGTTCTTTGGTCTTCTTCTTCATCCGTTCCAGAGTTGTCTGGAGCTTTGATTCCTCAGCAGGAGAGAGCGGTAACTCGGCATCAATCTTACTCTCAATTGCTTCATCAATGCGCCTGGCGATAATAATCCGCTCATCCTTGGCATCCGTGATGATGAATGAGAGACGGCTGTCACTCAACAGTTCCTTGATAATTTGATTCAATTGGTCCTGGAGCCGCCTGTCGCTGACACCCGGAAGTTCACCTGCAAGGTCTGCCAATGTTGGCACCATCCCAACCAAGTTTCGATTTTGTTGGAGAATCTGTCTGGTGTAAAACACAAAGGCAAGTGAGAGGATAAGAAGCCCAATGATGAAGTAGGTAAGCAGAAAATTGGAGGCAGTGTAGCCGGTGGGAACAGTCCTTCGACGCGTGAAAAACATCTATTTGCCCCAATCAAAAGCGCTAAAGATTTGCCAGTATTGTATCAGACAATGTATCGAAAGTCAAGAACTCGTTTTGCCGAATTGGGGCAATTGTATCACAATTCGATGCAGACTGGCACGATTTTTGTTGCGTGTGTCACGACGACTTTTATCCAATTTTCCATCGCTCCCGCGCGTTACCTCTCTTGCTCCCTTCGCGGCGCCATCGTGCAAATCCGCGTCAGCAGTGAGACTGAGGCACATCATAACAAGATGAGATTTCCCTCTTTGGCGGGCGTTTTCCATCTTGAACACTTGGCGTAAGTGTGAGATAATATTTGTGCTTGCGTCGATGTAGACTATCCTAAGTCCAGCCCCGCGAGATTTCCAAAGTGGGTTCAGACTTTGTAGACAAGATGGCAACCATCATAACGCATTGAGGGCGTCGAAGGATATGATTGACAGGAATGACTTTCGTTTATGGGTGGCCGGTTGTTCTCATGTGGGCACAGATCTTCGCGTCTCTGGCAGGGAAAGTCTTGCTGACGCGATTCGTCAGACTGAGCAGGGCGGCAGCGATGGCGGCCCCCTTTTCGAATGGGATATTGCGTTACATCTGGGGGACCTATCCGGCAGCCAAACGCCGCCCCAGGACGAAGAGGGCCGGGAAGTCGTTCGCCAGTTTGCCGCCTCCCAAAAACATCCGAGGGAGCATTTTTACAACATCGTAGGCAATCACGACGCGAGCGGCCCTGATGAGCCGTGTCAATGGTGGTTTCGCAAGTGGGTTGACCCCACCGGCGAAAACACCGAGCATTCTGCCGTACACCCGGGCAAGCGCCCCTATGCGATAGTGGGCACATGGGAGCGGTACACCTTTCGTGTGGGCAATCTCCTCTTTCTGATGATGAGCGACCGAAACGATGGCGGCCCGCCAATTGGCCGTGGTGCTCAAGGCGGATACCCGGCCGGAGCGGTGACCGACGAAACCTTTGCGTGGTGGCGGCGGATGGTGGCGGACAACCCGGATACGATTATCCTTTCTGCGCACCATCACATGCTCAAAGAAACGACGGTCGCGTCTGGCCCATGGGAGGGATTTGTAAAGGACGCGCACGGCCAGTGGAAATCCCACTATCACGGCTATTTCCCGGACGGTGGACCGGAGGGCGCCTCCTACCTCTATTTTGTGGGGGGTAAGCCCGATGCTCAGGCTTTTGAGAGCTATCTTGCTGAACACCCAGGCGCCATAGACATGTGGCTTGGTTCACATACGCATACCCATCCTGACGACCAGAGAGGTGGTCGAGGCCACATTGAGCAGAAGTGGGAAGTGAACTTCATCAACGTCGCAGCCCTTACCCACCATCATGGGAGGTTGAGTACACCGATGAGTCGTCTGCTCACATTTACCAATGGCAGCGACACGGTCAGAGTTCAGTGCTATCTGCATACGTCGGACTACGCGCCGCAAGGGTGGTATGCTCCCGCCGAGCGCGTCCTCCGACTCAGCAAGCCGTTCCAATAATGAATGACTCAGTGCACCTCTGAACGGCGATGATTTGCTGAGTCACTCGAGCATTTAATTAACAAAAATGTCGGGACAGAAGTGAGTGTTAGCTTGCTTTTTGGCGTGGAGGTACCTTTTGTCTGTAAACAAATACTAATTGACAACCGATAGAAAACGTGGTGGATTTGGTACTGTATCGCTGACGAAATGAAGAGCTCTGAAGAAATAGGGGAGGACGTCATGGTTGATGAAATGTCAGTTGATTCTGTTGAAAAATTACCCGAGGCAATCAAGTTGACTTCTTTACGGCTTACGTGTTTCCGGCGGGCTCCCGAATCAGCCTCACCATCACCAGCAGTGACTTTCCGCGTATCCTACCGCATCCAAACACGCTAGCGGCGCCATGGTCAGACACCACATCTCTCCCCGCACGCAACGCCGTGCATCATGGCAAAGGCGCGCTGTCATGTCTGAAATTGCCGGTGATTGAATTTTAACGCGGCTTCTACCCCAGCCCGACTTCGCGCAGATACGCACGGGTTCCCTTGGCGATGGGCAACGGTTTGTCGAACGGAGCGGGATAGATGTCCTGTTCGACGATGGCAAAACCGTCGTAATCGATCTCACGCAACACATCGCGGAAGGCAAGAAAATCCACCGCGCCCTTGGACGGTTCACAGAACATATCCATGCCTACAGCGGTGGCAAACGGAATCCCCTCGGCTTCAACGCGCCGCTGTATCTCTGTATCCACATTTTTCAGATGCAAGTAGGGAATGCGCCGGTGATGCTGTCGCATAAAGCGGATCGGGTCGCCACCACGATACGCATGATGACCGGTATCGAAGCAGATTGATACGCGGGCGGGGTCGGTCTGTTCAAGGAAAGCCTCGATCTGATCTTCGTATTCCACGTGCGTTTCCGCGTGAGGATGGAATACCAGGCGCAGACCGAACCGGTCAGACACGAGCTCGGCGACTTTATGTGTGGTATCGATCAGCCGCTTCCAGCCGTCCTTGTCAAGACGCTTGGGCGCGGTGGGCTCTCCCGTAAATAGGTCGGAATAGGTGTCATCGATGAGGACGAAAAATCCAGCTCCCAAAGCCGCGAGCAATTCGCCTGCACCCAGTACCTGTCTTTCCAAGTCGGGCCATACCGACGGTGCCTCAAGCGGCTCCATGGCGAAACTCGCCGATGCCCGCAAACCGCGCCCATCCAGTTCACGGCGCAACGTATCGAGATCGGGCGGGAGATAGCCGTGGGGGCCCAGCTCGATCCATTCGTAGCCGGCTTCGGCGACTTCATCCAAAAAGCGTTGCCAGGGGGGCTGCTTGGGGTCGTCCGAAAACCAGACGCCCCAGGAAACGGGCGCGCTGCCAATTTTTACATTCATAATCTGACGGACCTCCTCAATTTTCATTGCGTAGACGATTGGTCTGTCAAACACAAGTTGATGGACTGTAGCAGCAGACCGATGTATCTGCTATTGGGCGCACACGCGGGTGCGCCGCTACAAAGCTATCCATCAGTTCAAAGTGGACAGACCACTACAGTTGACCCGCATCCAGAAAAACACTCGCCTACTTCACCACCACCCTACCGGTGTCCACCCCTGAAGGTCTTTCGACGAAAAGCTTGCGGCCGAAGACACATTTTAAACTGCAAACGGTATTACAGATCTACGGATGCGGGTTGGGGCAAACCCGCCGGAAAGCCGTAAGGTACGTCATTCCGATCCGCAGGCAGTGGCCAACTCTGACCGCCCAGATTCTGGAACGACTCGTGACGCCCACAGAGCCACAAGAACATCTCCGCTACCTTGACCGCGTCACGGAACTGTTCGACATAGCCCCCGGCTGGACCGGCATACGGAGCAGTGGCGAAATCGAAGTCCGGCTCAATGACCCAATCCCGCTTTGGCGGCGTCATCCGCCAGTAGAAGTACTTGAGCAGGTTCCGGAGTGCCGAAGCCGTTGAGGGACCACGGCGATGCCAGATGTGGTAGATGGTGAGGAAGATGGAGCCGGCGCGCGTGGTCGTTGGGATAGCGCCCCGAATATTTCCGAGATGCGCCATGAACCGGGCTCTGTTGCGAATGAGATGCGAGCCCGGCAGCACCTGCGTCGGTCCCATTTCAATGGGCGTATCCTGGGGATAGTAGAAAACCTGCAGGAAATTGAGTTCGGGCGTATAGTGATAGTTGCCGTCCACGTGCCAACCGCCGACATCCTGAATCGGGCAGGTCACGCGGTGATTGCTCATCAGCACTGGTAGGTGAAAGTCAGCGCCCAGAAGCGATCGCACCGCCCCGGCGGCGGCTGGGTTGACGATCACGTTTTCGATGAACCAGTCTTCCTTCAGGATGCCGCTGGGTTCGATACCGGGGTGTTCGTCACAGTACGCTATCGTCCGGCGGTTAATCTCATCAGGGACCACGCCCTCAAGTACCATATAGCCGTTTTTGCAGAATTCCAAGACCTGACGATCTGTCAAGGTCGGTTCACAACCGTAGGTTTCCTGTTCTGATAATCGCATGATTGACCTCTAACGTTCTAAGATGAATTCAAAACCAAGACCGTAAAACTCTTTCTCATCGACGGTCAGCAGGGCCATATTGGGAAAAGAGATAATCCGCCAGCCATCTCGGATGGCATCGAGCACCGACTGATAGGGCCAGTCCTGTGGGTCAGGAGGCCCCTCGGAGAGCTCGCCATCCTCAATCAGCAGCATACCAACCACCTGCGATTTCGGCGACGTGCTGCTGGCTTGCAGATACAGAATATCCTGTGGTTTCCGGCGGTTCTGTTCCACTAGGTCTGCGATTCCCTGACGAAGGTCGGCTCCCGTCAGCGTGCCACGCTGCAGCTCCGCTACGAGCGCCGCCATGATTTCTTTCTGTGTTTCAGTCATTCGGTTTTCCTTCCTTCGAATGAAGTTGTTCAACTTCTTTCATCCCCCCTCACCCTAGCCTAGGTCGGCTGCCTCCACGCTGGTGGACTCTCCCGCCGGGGTTTAGGGGCGGACACCTTGAGGTAAACGGGCATTTTTTGCCCCGATCTCAAGATCTGGGCTAATAGCTCAATTCGTCTCAAGACGACTATCAATGGATCTCAGTCCACTTGAGTGGACTTCAGCTTTCAGCGTGAACTTGAGTTCAACGCTGTCCACGTCGGTGTTTCGGAGCACCTGTCTGCCCCTGAACCTGTCAAGGGAGAGGGCGAAATAGATTACCGAATTATTGAATCATATTCCATTAGATCAGGGAGAACTATTTCGGATACCGACCCCGTGCGATACCTTTGGGGGCTCGCAAAAATTTGACTCGATGGCAAACACCCTCTTGATTAACGATGCAAAAACTAAACTTGAAACCCACACATAAACCCGTCAGGGCGTACTACGAATCCTTGGATCGATTCCACGCACTCGGCGTCTCCCATGAAGGCGCCGTGAGATCCGCCTTTCAAGGCTTACTGGAATCCTGCTGCCGCCAGTTTAACTGGACGCTCGTTCCCGAATGGCAGATGAAGCGTGCCCGAAACCGACGGATCATCCTCGACGGTGCACTCATTGATGCGTATCAAATCCCGCACGGATACTGGGAAGCCAAGGACATTCATGACGACCTTGAACGGGAGATATTGAAGAAGTTCTCAGACGGTTATCCGAGAGATAATATCCTGTTTCAAACGCCGCAGCGGGCAATTCTCTGGCAGAATGACAGGCGGATGCTCGACGCGGATCTCTCCGAACCGGATCAACTCATTGAGACGCTCGATACCTTCTTCTCCCACCAACAGGAGAACATTGCGGAGTGGGAAAAGGCTGTCGAGGCATTCAAGGACAATGTTAAGGGAATCGGTGAAGGACTCGTAAAGATTATCGAGGAGGAGAGGCGGACCAACACGCGCTTTATCTCTGCTTTTGCAGACTTCACCGAGAAATGCCGTCA
>JAPUIP010000520.1 GCA_027296925.1 Candidatus Poribacteria bacterium
CTTGTCTTTCGGCTTGGAGGGATGGGCTTCAACTCAGTCACTTTCAGCATAAACGTCTTCATAGCTTGGTCGTCGATAACGAACCCATCTCGACTGGCGATCTCGCTCTACTGCTGCAAAATGACAATTCAGGTTGTCAGACCGGTGTTTATAGAGAGGCGGATGGCTCGGTTATTCTTTGGCATACAGAGGAAGATTTCGACAAGGATGGCAGTCGATTTGACAAACTTCGAATCGCTTCGTTCCAAGTCGGTGCACCGGATCGCATCGAAAAAATAAACGCGTTTGTATATCCTGACTTGCTTCCTGGACCAGCATACGCTTGGCGCAGCGACAACTTTGTTCAAGCTGTTGATGCCCTTTTTCTCAAACCGAATACACACGATGGCAGCATGCTTGCTAACGTTGCCAGTTGGATCACTTTGCGCTTGGGGAAGGCGGTAGAGCCAAAAGAGGTTATCGAAACTCTAGGTCCGTTTGTTGATGGCTATGCACTCACAATTGTTCAAGGAAACGACGAACGGGTGCTCGCGAGCAAGATTGAATTTGCCGGCGATCAGATGCTTACATCGTCACTCGACAATAGTACAGGTAGTTTCCTTTTTCAGGTCAACGTATTCTCCAAAAAAGGTACATCAATCGCTGCAACGTATGAGAAGATTGATCGGAAGACCCGAAGGCGGTTCGAGGAAAGGATTGCTAGAACAGAAAGAGCAATTGCGAAAGTTCAGAGATCCAATAATGCACGATTTTGCTTATTCAAACTGCTATCTTCTCGCCTCGGTGGAGATGATGCCTATGCGAACAAGCATGTGAAGTCATATTTTCTGAACACAGTTTCCCACAAGGGAATGGAAATTTGGATCGACGCGGGGCCCGCAACGATAGAAGACAAACCGAAAGTAATCTCTCTCGGGCGCTAGATTGGAATTCCGAGAGTCGCTGCCATCGGTCATTGTAAGCGAATCACGTTGACTCATCAAACTGGTTTCCATTCGATGAACATAAAGACAGAATTCCGCAGGCGCTTCACGAACTTGAAGCCCGCGACCACGGTCAGCGAAAAGCATTGGATGCGATTATCGATAAGTTCAAGGTCGATGTGCCGGAGTGATTGGGTTGAAGAACTTCGCCATCCGCTCTAACACGCAAGCAATCTTCCTGGAGGTTTGACAAATATCAAATCTTACGGCATTATCGCCGGCGGTATCCGGCTCCCTGTGAAAGTGCGTACAGTTGTGGGTTCTTCATGTACCGAATCTCTTTCCCCCGGAAGGTTTTCCCGTACCGATTTTCTAAAAACTGGATGCGCTCGTGGCGATCTGGCAGGGGCATCCGCTGTGGAGTCCGCATTTGCAGAAGCTCGGCGGCCGACAGATTCTTCAGACGCTCCGGCGTCAATCGCTGTTCGGATGCCTGTGCTTCACGATGAACGTGTGTGGGTGATGCCTTTGAATCGCCCTTCTGCTCATAGTAACATTTGGGGCAGAGCGTATAACGCGGATAGCGTGGTCTGCCGCATTGACATCGCGCTTTGCTGTCGGGTCCGCCGAGAATCTCTTTGGGTGCGCTAGAACGATTCACGTTTATCTCCTTCCGGTTTCAACGCATGCCGCCGGTGGACATCGAGGTAAACAAACACCCTTTCAATCTGTTCAATCCTTTTCTGCAGGACTGCTGCATGCTCGAAACGGAGTTCAGCCGATGCGTCATCACGTTTAGCGCGCAGATGCTCGATGACCGCATGATGCTCCCCACGCAGCAGACGAACCACGTCGTCAATCATCGCGCGGTAGGCTTCACGGCGAATCCGTGCGGCACATGGCGCGGGGCACCGTTTCAGGTGATAACTGAAGCATGGACTGAAATCGGGGTCTGGAACGATTGTTCCCTCGCACGTCCGAATCGGGAAGATCCGGTGTAAGACGTCGAGGGCTTGTCGCGTCCATCTGATGCTCGAAAAAGGTCCGAAATATTGCGCGCCATCAGGTGCTTCCTCGAAAACGAGTTCGACTTTGGGAAAATCATCGTTCACTGAGATTTTTATGAACGGAGACCTGAGAACGGTTTTGAGTGCGGTGTTGTACGGCGGCTGATGGTGTTTGATGAGACGGGATTCGAGCAGGAGGGCTTCGAGCTCGGACACACAGATTTTGTAATCGACCTGCGTGGCGTGATGCACCAACCGCTTAATTTTGTAAGGACGCTTCCGAGATTGATATAGGTAAGATCGAACCCGTTTGCGGAGGGATTTCGCCTTCCCGATGTAGAGAATTTCACCGGACCGACTCCGAAAAAAGTAGACGCCCGGAAGTGATGGCAACTCCACAACCATGTCTTTGGTCAGCATTGTCGATACATCCCGATTCTACGTCAGTGCACAGTTTTGATCGCGACCTGCCTTAACCCACAAACGGGAATGTTCCCTCATATCCTCGTGGACGTGAGACATGCCAGATGCCCTCATACATCGGCGTCAACTGATAGTGGCAGACGATGTTGCTACGTTCCATGTCATCCCGCTCTTTCGCTCCCTGATGGGGGATATGGTTGATGAACACCACACAGTCCCCGGCTTTGGGGTAAAGAATCACATGCTCCTGCGCCTCGCACCATGCCTCAAATTTCGGGCGATCGAGCGGATACAGATGGGGCGGCTCGATGCGGTGGCCGTTCTTGACAAACTTCAGGTGCCCTAACCCCGGGCCGTTGTCTTGAAAGTAAAAGGTTGTGTTGATGCCGACGGGGGGCACCGCGAGACGATACTTCTCCGCTTCCCGTTTTTCCTGCCAATGTCCGTAAAAATCCATGTGCCATTCCTGAAGGTATGGCCCTGGGTTGATGTGCGCCCGGAAGCTGCGGAGTTGGCACTGCTTCCCCATCATCCCTTCAAGGTAAGGGCGAAGGCTCGGATGCCCCACCAACGGGGAATACGTCTCCGGCTCCCGATCCAGTAGGGTATCAAACCACATATTGCCGACAGCGTTGAGCCCCTCCTCCCAGCCCTGCTCACGGGCGTAATTGATGCGTTGCCGAATCTGTTCCGTTACCTCTGGCGATAATGCGCCTTCTATCAGTATGAAACCGTCTTGCTCCAATTGATCCAATTTGCGTTCGATGTCTTCCATAGCATTGTTCTTCCTTGCCGTATCAGTTGTTAGGAAAAAAACAGCCTGCTGCCTCAGATGTTTGCGAGTTAAAAGTTTACTACATATTGCAATTGTCGTCAATCATCAATTGGCATCTCCAGAAATCTCTGGCTTGCGCGCCGATTCGCCAGTGTGGTAGAATATCCCGTTGAGAATTTGGAGACCATAAATATAATCCTATTTTTCAAGAGGAATATGAAATGGACAGGAGTTACCGCGTCGCTATCGTGGGAGCAACCGGGGCAGTTGGCACGACGATGCGGCAAATTTTGGAAGAACGCGCGTTTCCCGTTGCGTCTCTCAAATTGCTCGCGTCTCACCGCTCTGCCGGCGAAATTTTTATGTTCAAAGATCAACCAATCGTCGTCGAGGAGTTGACGCACGATTCATTTGACGACGTAGATCTGGTGCTGTCCTCGGCGGGCTCGTCGGTCAGTCGTGAGTTTATACCGACGGCTGTGAAAAAAGGGTGCCTCGTCATCGACAACACCAGTGCGTTTCGGATGGACGCTGCAACACCACTCGTCATCCCCGAAGTGAACATACACGCTGCC
>JAPUIP010000521.1 GCA_027296925.1 Candidatus Poribacteria bacterium
AGAGTGTCGGTAACAGAAATGCCCTTTGCAAGACGTTCGAATATTTCCTTGTAATCGCCGACTGGAATGTCAGGGTCCATCAGGCAGGCCGTGTACAGGTCGGCCAGGGGGCGATTACAAGGAAATATTCGAACGTCTTGCAAAGGGCATTTCTGTTACCGACACTCTGAATCCTGCCCTCCCTGAGATTCTGGAATCCGTAGGGGCGTATCGCGACTGGCACCACTTTTACCATTGGCCGCTGGAGTTTCCGGATGTGTTTGGTCCGGATGCGGTGGGCGGGTTCTCGGCAACCGTGGGCAATCCGCCGTGGGATATTGTGAAGCCCAACTCCCAGGAATTTTTCTCAGATTACGATCCCAAGTTCCGTTCCCACAAAAAACAGGAGGCCAATCGGGTCTCCAAGAAACTGATGGGCGCCAATCCGGCTATTGCTGAAAAGTGGGAAGAATACTGCGACGGATTCGTCGAGCAGAGCGCCTACTTCAAGGAGCCTCTGAGCTACAGTGCCTTGGGTAAGGGTGATATCAACACCTTCAAGCTCTTTCTGGAACAGTTCTTTACCGTTCTGAGCGACGGCGGTCGCATGGGGATCGTAGTGCCTAGTGGCATTTACAACGACCAGGGTTGCCAGCCCCTGCGGGAACGGTTCTTCAACCAGAGTCGTATCGAGTTTCTCTACTGCTTTGAGAACCGCTGGCCTACCGTCTTCACCGCCGTGGATGGCCGTTTCAAATTCGTTACCTTCGGTACCCAAAAAGGCGGGGAGACCGACCGGTTTAAATGTGCTTTCATGGAGCACGATCCGGAGCGGTTGCCGGTGATTGATGCCATTGCGCTGGAAATGAGCGTGAAACAGGTGAAGAAATTTTCCCCGGATACGCTGAGTGTCATGGAGTTCAAGAGCCAGCGAGATATTTATGTCACGGCACAAATCTATGGTGACAGGCCACTTCTGGGAGAAAAATTGGAAGATACCTGGAATGTGAAGTTTAATACTGAACTTCACATGACAAATGATAGTCACCTTTTCGTGGACCCTGAGGATGTAACAAATACTCACGAATATGAATGGCTATGGGAAGGCAAGCAAATATGGCTACTATCGGATGGTTTCGCTGAACCTGTTCGCTTAGTTTCAGCAAATGACATTGCTGGACTTAGATCTGTGCGTTTTACAAGAGTTGCTTACAGGGCACTTGCGGCCAGCACAAACGAGAGAACTCTCGTTGCCACGGTTATACCGCCTGGGGCCCCAGTTGGTCATTCTATCAACGTGTGTCCGTTAAAGCCTGAAGAGTGCTGCTTCCTGTCGGGGGTCATGACTAGCTTTGTTGTTGACTGGATTATTAGGAACAAGGTCACAACAAATCTAACCATATTTTATCTCAATCAATTACCAATTGCACGCAAAACCGTGAACGAGTTCTTCGAGCAATCAATTACTGCCCGAGTGGGACGTCTCATCTCTGGAAATGAAAAATTCATTCAGGTTTGGGAGAGCGTTTTCTGCAAGGACTGGCAATCTCCTGACTTCTGGTATCCCTCCTCCGCTCCTCTCCACACCTACGGTCCGGCTGACGAGCAAGAAATTCGCCAGAGGCTGCGGGACGAGGCTAAGAATATAACTTCTGAATGGGGCTCACACTGTGGAGTGTATGATCGACTTCCCGACCGACGGGACACTGGCGACAGAGCCCAGCTCCGTGCCGAAATCGACGCCTATGTAGCCCACCTTTATGGCCTTTCGCGGGATGACTTCGCCTACATCCTCGGCACCTTCCCGGTACTCAAGAGGAAGGAGATAAAAGCCTTCGGCGAGTTCATGTCCAAGCGCAAATGCCTAGAAGAATATGATCGCCTACCGCCGATCTTGAGCGGCGGTATTGTGTCTGGTCAGGCTTTGGAGAGCACAACATGAGCAGCACAATCTTTGAATCCATGTCAGGCAAGAAGATGGCGAGTGTGATTGCTGGCGCCAGCGACCGAGTGATTCTGGCTGCTCCCAGTATACACTCCCGGCCTGCACACGCTCTAGTGGAGGCGTCGCGGCGTCTCGGAACTGACCAGGTGACGGTCATCCTGGACTGCAATGAAGAGGTGTTTCGACTGGGATACGGAAACATCAGTACCCTCAAGGAACTTCGGGAGGCGGGCTGTAATGTGCGGCAGAGTTCCGGCCTCCGGGTGGGTGTTCTGGTCTGCGATGGCAGGGCGTGGGCATTCACACCGACAGCTCTATATATCCAGAATGAAGTCCACTGCGACGAGACACCTAATGCCATTCGCCTCTCGTCCGAAATGGCTGATCAACTCGCAACGCGGATGTCAGCCCGCGAAGCCGAGAAAGCCAAGACGGCATCTGACGCAGACCAGAATTTGCCCGAGATCGGTGTTCAACCCCTCGAAGAGGCCCGAATCTCGGTAACAGCTCAGAACCTGAAGATCGCTCCGCCGATCCCGTTCGACGTGGCAAGGCAGGTCCGGGTGTTCGAGCCGTACATCCAGTATGTCGAGGTGAGCCTCCACGGATGCGCCATCCAGAGACGTCGCATCAACATCCCGGCGCATATCGTTAATCTCCCGACCGAGTCGGACATCGCCAGTCGTATCCGAACAACGTTTGACCTAATTGAGAGCGACAGCGAAGCCTCCTCCAAGCCGCTAGAAGACAAGCTTGCCAAGATACTGAAAATTTACACGCGCTCTCTCGGCAAGCCTTGGGGTCGGATATTGCTGCGGGCGAAACGCAAGGAATTTGATCAGAAGATTGAGGACTTCGGGAAGAAGTTGGAGGAACACAAGAAGAACGTTCGGCAAAAGCTGGACGAACACATTACGAAGTCGCTTGACCAAGTGGTTGCATACTATCTTCCGATCATCACCGAAAACCCTCCCGACGAGCTTATTGGACAGATCACACCCCCGAAGCCTACCGAGGACCTGGCGAGGGCCTGGCTGAAAAGCGTACTGAAAGGAGTATTTCCGGAAGCCGAGGACTTGGTGAGCGGTATGGCCTTAAATGTCCAGTTCCGCGATGTGACATACGAGACTCTGCAGCAGGAGGACTTTGGGAACGCCTTAAGGCAAGCGTATCCTCATGTGCCTTGGGACAAGCCGTTCAATGAATTCAACGCTGCACAGGAGAAGGATTGAGCGAAAGCATGAAAACTGTGCACTACGGGGAGAGAGTCGTAAGAGAATGCTACCTGTCTGGAGCATTGCAGACCGAAACGCGTCAGAAGAAGGAGAAGAGCAGACATGGCAAAAATAGCTGAAGTCGTCAAACTTAAGTCCGGCTACGCGAACTTCGTGGATCTAAAAAGTGACTATGAAGAAATCCAGAAGAATGCAGGCCGAATGGCCATGTACCGGCCGACCAAGGCTCACCGTGTGGCGTTCGAAAGAATTTGTCGAGGACTCTATCAGCCTAATGACAAGAAGTTCTATCTGCTCAGCGGCTCATATGGAACGGGTAAATCGCACCTGTGCCTAATGACGGCGAATGTCTTGAGCAGGTCCAGTGGAGACCCGGAGATTGCCGGTTTCCACGAGAACTATGCGAAGCTCGATCCTGAGAGGGCCAAAAATCTCAAAAATATCCGCAAGGATGGTCAGTATCTGGTGGCGATCTGTGATTACCACTCGGGGCGGCATTTTGAAGACGTGGTGTTGAAGGCGGTCTTGGAGACTTGTGAGGCCAAAGGCTTGAACACCGGAGTAGAAACGGAGTTCGACGAAGCTGAACGTCAACTGGCCGAATGGAAACAAAAGGGCGACAAGGGAGGCTTCCGCAATTTCTACCAGGACTTTAGCAAAACACTCGAATCGGTCGCACCTGGCCTCGCAGTGGATCAGCTTCGCGCCGGGCTTGAGAACTACGACTCAAATGTGCTTGAGAAATTCCGTAGTGCCTTCAAGGAAATGATGGGAGGCGTTGACTTTCAGACCCAAGTTGGCAATCTGATTCCTATACTCAAAAAACTACTCAAGAGCCAGGGCTTTAAAGATCGCTTCAAAGGACTGGCAATTTTCTTTGACGAGTTTGGCTTCACTCTGGAAAAGGCAAGCTACTCAAAGGACATCCTACAGGGATTCATGGAAACGATCTGCAAGAACGAGCCGAACGTTCTCTTTGTAGGATGTATTCACAAGGATTTCAAATCCTATGCCGATCGATTCAGCAAAGATGATGCGGCAGTCATGAGCGCCCGAATCACCCAGGTGGACCTGCTCAACGAAGGAATCGAGGAGATCATCGGGGCCATCGTCGAAACGGATAA
>JAPUIP010000522.1 GCA_027296925.1 Candidatus Poribacteria bacterium
GGGACCGTTATGCGGAACCGAACCTGCTGTTCCAAAACGACGGTCACAGGCGCTTCACCGATGTCAGCCCGCTCGGTGGCGCTTTCACCGCCCGGGTTGAAATGAGCCGTGGACTCGCCTTCGGCGACATCGACAACGACGGCGACATCGATCTGGTCGTGGGAAATCTCAGTGAGTCGCCCCGCGTGTTCCGCAACGATGCCCCGCCGCCCGGCACGCACTGGCTCCTCGTGCGAGCGGTCGTTGGAAACCGGGATGCGATCGGTGCAGAAGTGACAGTCGTGGCAGGGGAAAAACGAATCGTTCGGCTCGTGCTCCCCGGCTACAGCTATGTGTGCAGCAATGATCCGCGCGTGCATTTCGGATTGGGGAACATCGAGGTGATTGATGCCATCGAAGTGACCTGGCCCGACGGGCCGCGGGAACGTTTCAAAGCGCCCGGTGTTGACCGGGAATTGACTGTGCAAAAAGGGACTGGAGAAGCGTTATGAAGCAGATAAATGCCTGCCTAAAAATCTTCGCGCATTTTGTAGGGTGGGGCACCTCCCACCGAGAGCTTAAAGCCCCATGGGAGCGGCATATTCTGTCGAGGCAAAATGTCGCTCCCATGGAGCTAAAGATGACAAGACGCACGAGGTTCTATAAACATATCGCCCGTACCGGGCTAAAGATGATTGCGGTTGCCATCGCCCTTGCACTCGGGTGCGGGGACAACCCGAAGACGAAAGAGGGTCAAGATTCCATTCCTCCTTCGGAACTTTCGCAGACGAAGGCGCTTCGAGATGCTATGCCGCGTCCCGACCTGTCGCATGTCACCGAGAGCGCATTATTGAAGGCTGTCAAAGCCGCTCAAGCAGAAGTTGAAAAGGCGCCTGAATCTGCGACGGCGTGGGGAAAATTGGGCCACGTCTACATGGTGCACGGTTTTCGAGCCGACGCAACGCAGTGTTACCGACACGCCGCTGAACTCGAACCGACCGAGTTTCGCTGGCTTTACTATCTCGGGATGAGTGTGGGACCGACCGATGCCGCCATGGCCGCCGATGTCTTCACGCAAGCGATTGCGCTAAACCCGAAGTACCTTGCCGCTCATATCTATGCTGCTCGTGCGTTCAGGACGCTTGGTCGCTTTGAGGAGGCACGGGAGCATTTGGAACATGCCGCAGAGTTAGCGCCGAGAAGTCCCTTCGTTCCATTGGGGTTGGGTCAACTGGAACTCCATGCCAAACGGTTTAAGAAGGCTCGTGACTACTTGCAGCGCGCTCTGGTGCTAGATCCGCATCGGAGCGAGACACACGCTGCGCTGGCGCAAGTTTACCTGGCGTTGGGTGATAGGGAGGCGGCGAGACGACACAGCGAAAAAGCGCGAGACCCCGGGAAGGGAAAACAGATGCGTGACCCACTGCGGCGGGCGGTCGAAATGGCCGGTGTGACGAAGCAACGGGTTTTCAAGAATAAAGAGCGACTCATGCAGAAAGGGAATTTTGAGCGTGCGGTCACCGAAATGGCTAAATTGATCTCTGACGAGGAGAAAGACGCAAGGATCTGGTTGAACTACAGCGAAACACTAATTGCGGCCAAGCGACACGAGGAGGCTATTGCGGCTTTAGTGCGTGCGTTGGCACTCACCCGTGACAGTGAACCCAACAAGACCCCACCGAAATTGATGACACAGATTTATGTCGGTTTGGGGGTCGCTTATGCCAAAGCCGGGGATCTGAAGTAAGCCGAGCCGTACTTCCGGCAAGCTTTGGCGCTTGACCCGACTTATGTGCAGGCTGTCACCAACATGGCTCGCTGGTATCGCCGCAATGGGCAGTTGGTTGACGCGATTGACTTCTTGCAAAACGCGCCGGAAGCGGTCCGAAACGAGCCAAAGACGCAACGTCTCCTAAACTCCTTTTTGCGGGAACGAGAGGCTGTGTCACGACGCTTTAAGGCTTTACTGGAAAAGAGCAAGTGAGCCCGGAATTTGTCTCCCATGATGTCGTTTATATGACCATCAATTCAAAACCTGGCTCGGACTATCCATGCCTTGTATTCGTCAAGACGTGTCCATCTGGTCATCACTATCAAGTCAAGAAGAAATGTCTAAAGGCCAGGAGTCCTGCAAATTCCTCATAAAAGCGTGACATTTGACCAAAATCGTGATAAAATAACCTGACTTTTCACCTTATCAATGAACCACCAATTCCTTTCCATTTGTGAAAATTTGTGTTTATTGGTGGCTTAGCTTCTTTTTTTCTACGGGCTCGGGGTCACATTCCGTAACAGGTAGCCGCTTGGGCTACAATACTCTATCTAATAAGCTCGGAAATACGACTGCCATGGATTTGAAAGGAGAAGCAGCATGTTTACCAGGTACTCTTCCTACATACTTCTGTCAGGGGTTTTATACAGCATGATTCTCGGTGGCGCACAGCCAGTGGTCGCGGAAAATTGGGCACTGCTTGTTGGGATTGATGACTATAAGATGATTAGTCCCGATCTTCGCTTTTGCGAAAGCGATGCCAAGCGGATGCGGGAGGCCATTGTCAAATACGCCGATTTCAAGTCGGAAAACATCAAAATGCTTCTGGGCTCGGAAGCCACGAAGAAAAACATAAGAAAGACGATTAAACAGTGGTTGATTAACAATGTGAAGCATGGCGATAAAATGTTCTTCTATTTTAGCGGGCACGGCGTCCAGATCCCGGATCCGACGAATCGAGAAGAGGACGGCAAAGATGAATTGTTGTGCGCCTATGATTCCGCACGCCACTCCTACACCTTCATCCGTGATAACGAGTTGGGCAAATGGATGGACCAGATCCAGACGGATGAAAAAATTGTGATTTTGGACTGTTGCCACTCCGGTACCGCCACACGAGGGATGGTGAGTTTCGGTGAAGAATCAGATAATGTGCCGCGTGTTAAGGCTTACTATCCCGACCCGACGTCCGCCATCCGCGAAAGCACGCTCGATGAAATCAAGACATACGACCCTGAAATTACGGAGGCCGAACTCGCCGATGCAGGAACCCGCGCCGTTGGAGGCGATCAGGGTGGTGAAACCTCCATTTCGGGTTGCCGCGACGATCAGGTGTCGCTGGAATCGCCCGCCGTTGAAGGCGGTGTTTTGACCAACTATATCATTGAAAGCCTGCGTTCACGTCAAACGGATGCCAATGGCGACGGCGTGGTTACTGTACATGAACTTTGGACCGAAACACGAAAGCGCATTCAGAAGAAAGGCTGGCAGCAAGACCCGCAGTACTATGGCAACGATAAGGTCGCCATAATTGGCAGATTCATGGATACCACCGGCGAGGAACCGGATCCGCCTGAAAGCGAGATCGGTACGGCTGTTGCCGACTATCATGGCCAGGTGACACAGGTCTCGGAAGATTCCATTCAACTCTCGATCGGGAGTGATGATGGGGTGACACGCGGTTCGATCTACGCCGTCAAAACCCCAGCGGGCGAGGGCAAAGTTCAGCTTCGCATCAGTGCGGTTAAGCCAACAATGTCCTATGCGCAACGGGTTGAGGGCAGCGAGGCCATTCGGGTTGGTGATTCGGTGGTTGAAGAGCGCCACTTTGTCGAAAGTGAGGACCTGCTGCTGCTAATTGAATCCATCAAGCCAAAGGATAACGGTGCGAAGACGGTTGCTCGGCAATTGACCGAGCGAGTCAAGCAGGAAGTTCAGAAGTTGTCGAACGTCAAACTCGTTGACGCCAATCAAGCGCCGGATCGCATCTTGGCTGGAACGGCGACGTCATCCGGAGGCCGCTTCGAGGTTTCGCTCCGGCTCATTAATGTCAATATCGGAAATTCGACCCAGGCGCATACGCTCCAAATGCGTGCCGATCAGGTCGATGCAGCCGCAAAGACATTTTTTACAGACCACGAGATCAGTGCTGGATACGGTGAATCCCAGCGGGTTGAGGGCTTTGCTTCGCTCATCCGCGCAAGCTATGTGCTTAAGGCTTTGGTCAAGCTCGAAAATCCGAAGCCGGGGTTTGCCATTAACGTGACGCTTGATAAAGGGGATCTTGCCACATACGACATCGGGGAAACGGTAGAGATTTCTATGGAACCCGAACGCGACTGCTATGTGTATGTGTTGGACATTGGCAGCAGCGGCAAGATTAACCTCCTCTTCCCAAGCGAATTTGAACCGAACAACTTCCTGAAAAAGGGACAGAAGTACACGATTCCATCAACGGATGCCTACGCAATTGAACTGAGTGGCCCACCCGGCGAGGAAAGGGTCAAGGTCATTGCGACAGCGCAGAAGATCCCGTTGGATCGGCTGAACCCTGAAAATATGGATAGTCCGATTAAAACCTACGTCACGAGCGCCCCGGCACTTTTACAACTATCGATGAAAGATCTCAGTCTCAAGCCTCGGAATACATGGGCGACCGAGACGGTGCTGTTCACTGTCGGCAATCCGCAAGTCTACGCCACGCGCGATCCGCTAGAACTCGGGGCTTTGGAATAAAGTTCCTGAGATTCCCTAATTCAATGCGCCTTAATCTCGTATGGGATTAGGGCGCTTTTTTTTCAGTGACAGCCTTGTCGTGTTGAGCAAAAATGATACGATTTGGAGTTTTCACTGAGGCCATTTCGTCAGTAACAAGAAACACACAACTCCCACAAACAGATAAGCCCTCATACGGTCACATTGACTGTATGGGGGCTTTTCTTATGGCTTCCGTAACTCGGTGGCGAAGATGTCGCGGAGCGCACACCGGTGCTCGCCTCCAGTTAATGCGTCATCCCCAAACAGAGTTGGCATCAGAACCGCACGGTTGAGGCAAACAGGTGAGTGGCTTGACTCAACGGTTGGTCGTGGAATCGCTTGCTCAATGTATATTCCCAATATGCACTCCCCAGTGCGAAGGACACACCAAGTGAAAACGCCGATACGGTATCGATTCGGCTGAGCCCCCCCCGCAGCGCAACGGCGCCGGTGAAGCCACGCTCCCATGCGTCGTGCAGTTCCCAACCGATTGCAAAGTCGAGCCCGCGATGTCCAGACACACGCCACGTATCGAGCCCCACCGCAATCCAATTCAACGGTTGGTAGGCTGCGCCGATGCCGAACCGAAGCGGAAGCGGTTCAACTAACTTTCGCTGCAGCAAGTTTTCAATGACCAGCCCTGTGCGAAGCCGCCGTCCCCCCAGAAAATCCATTGCAAAATCCCTTTGATAGCCAAGGTCTAGTTCAAACTTGGTAACCGTGAGATCCTGGGTTGGCTGATCTTCCGCGTCAAAATACTGGGTGGGCTCGGAGAAATCGATGGCATCGATAATCGCGGGGATCAGCTCACGGGGGTCATTGATGTTGACATCACTCCCATGCTGGGCGTCTAAATTCACGGCGGACAAAATCAGACCACGTTTCGCGTTCTGTGATAACCGTTTGAGGCGGATACCAATGACTCCCTCATCAAGCTTTTTGCTGAAGCCAACTCCCCAACCATATTCCCAGAGGAGATTGTAGTTCGTCAACATATTGGTCGTCGCCAAAAATTGCTGCTGATCTACGATATACACAGACCGCGTTTCTTCAACTTCAAACTCGGCATCGTTTTCCAGTGTCGCTGTATACCCCACGCTAATCCCCCAATCGCCGTACGATCTGGAGTAATAGATTGAGGGGCGGGAATCTAAAGTGAGCTCGGAGGCAAACTGGAGCAAGGGCGTTTCAGGAAGTTCTTCGTAATGATAATTTTCGATGGACAGTGCAACCGACAAGTTATTTGCCTCGACCTCAAGAAGGGCGGCTGGATTCCCGAAGAGCCCCGCATCCGGCGCGTTCATACCGATTCTGACCCCGCCCATGCCGGCGATTCTCACTTTTTCGTCTGCCGTCCCTGTTGAACAGATCAGCGTTGAAAGCAGGACGACTGTGTGAAGCGTGAAACGCAAAGCGTGTAACGCGCTCAACGTTCCACTGGAGTACCGTAGATTCAACATATCTCCATCCGTTCAGACTTCCAAAGTCTACAAGCGGCCTACCCGGCAGCGACAACGGTATTCCCAGTTTCACTGTACCCGGTGACCGGATCACCGGCTAACTCATGAATGGTGTTTTCTGAAAGCGTTCCATAACTTATTTTGCCATTTGACGCATATCGAACAAATTTCATGTATATCCTCCATAGGTTTGACCGCGAATAAGAATGGGTGTAGGAAGTGATTAATGACCCGTTCAACAGCGGAAAATTTATCCTAATTCCGGGACGTTGTCAAGGAAGAATTGACTTGGCGACGAGTGAACTTCCCCGAACGCTGCATCCTCTCAACTAAACGACCACCGACTGAAAGTCAGTGGGTTCGGGCAGGTGAGGACCGAAAGTCACGGTCCGGCTCAGAGCCTGCTAAAGATGGCCCCTTCGCAACGGGGAGCGTGACAACGTGCGGTTCGACCGTGTTCGGCACGTGGATCGCCGTTTGAGGCGTGTCCGCGTCTATTTCTCCGCCAACGAACCCGACTCATGCCGCCGGACAGAAAACCACTGTCTGCCGGCAATGCACCACTCAACAGCGGATGCTGAAATGCTAGAAGCTGTTCGCCTGAAAGGCGAAGGTTTCAGACCTGGCGCATGGAAAATCAAACCTTTTTTTCTCTCTTTTGTGTGGGTTCTATGGTAAA
>JAPUIP010000523.1 GCA_027296925.1 Candidatus Poribacteria bacterium
TCTTTGAGAAATCCACGCGAGAAGCCTTTGACAGCCGTGACCGTGTAACCCCAGTGATAGCTGCTATGTTTGACAAAAATTGGAAAATCATATCAACCGCCGGAAGATGGCGAGTAGCAGTTCGCCATGTGACAGAAATTGACAACTCGGCGAATAGATGTGCTAATTTGGCACATGGCGACTGGACTTGATTGTCAAATTTGTTGCGGCAGTTGCTAAATTGGGTCTCAGGGCTTATTTTCCTGCGCCTTGATCCAATATCACCAAAGTCCAAAGGAGGATTCATGAATCAAGAAAGCCAAGATATTATCGTTCAACCGGATCCGCTTCGTGAGTTTGCCACGACCCTTTATCAAAAAGCAGGGGTCAGCGTCGAACATGCGGAACTGATGGCAGAACTCCAGGTGGAGACTGACCTGCGCAATGTGCATTCGCACGGTACGCGCATGTTGGCCTGGTACGTCCGAAGCATGCTTAGCGGAGAGATGAACGCAAAGCCAGAGATTCGCGTTGTTCAGGAAGCCCCCGGCATTGCCGTCATCGACGGAGATAACGGCTTGGGCCATCCACCAAGCGCCCTGGCAATGAAAATGGCAATTGAAAAAGCAAAGTCGGCAGGTATTGGGGCGGCGGGGGTTCGCAACGCCGGTCACTTCGGCGCTGCTGCGTGTTACTCGATGATGGCGGCCGAAGAAAAGATGATCGGTTTCGCAACGACAAACACAGGTGGTCCCTCTGTCGGTGCGCCGGGGGCTGCCGCGGCAGTGATCGCGAATAACCCGTTGAGTTATGCCCTGCCGGCTGGCGAGGAACGACCGATCGTGCTGGACATGGCGTGCGGGGCGTCATCGTGGGGCAAAGTGAGGACGCTGCAGATGTACGGCAAACCCATCCCGCCGGGATGGCTGCTGACCGCTGACGGTGTGCCAACCGAAGATCCGGACGAAGGGCGAATCCTCACACCGGCGGCAGGCCCCAGAGGGTACGGTTTGGGGTTAACGATGGGCATCCTGGCGGGACCGCTGGTTGGGGGTTTGATGGCATGTCACAAGCATCAGGGCGAACCGTCGGAACACTTTTTCATTGCCATCAATGTGTCGAGTTTCACGGACTTTGCGGCATACGCTGACGAAATTGATCGGGGCATTCGCGCTATCCATGCCACAAAAGCGGCTGAAGGCGTTGATCAGGTATACCTACCCGGGGAGATTGAGTGGCTGAAGCGTGAAGCGTGGGTGAACGATGGTATTCCGCTTCACGTCGACCATCTGCGAGAACTTGCGAGCGTCGCGGGGGAACTGGGCGTCGAAATCTGTTGGGAATGGTAAGGAGATGTCAACGTCCTTCTGATTCACGATTTGACGGTTTCGCCGAACGCCCACGACCTGTCATTCTGAGTCCTTCGCTTCGCTCGAGGACAGGCTTCGCGAAGAATCTCTTCTCACCGCGAAATAGAGATCTTTCGCGGTGTTTACCCTGAGCTTGCGAAGGGCTCAAGATGACAGAATTGATAGCTTCTACGGAAAATGAAATGACTCTAGAGAAGCTACATTTTATATTGCCTTTTCGTGACTTTTATGATATATTGTAAGGCTCAAATCGATGGCGCGTAACGAACAAACAAACTACGGATGCACCCGCGCTGCCAAGGATAGGCAATCGTCTATAGATTCGACAGGCTCAAATTTGAGTTGGGCAGCGCAAAGGTAGGAGACACGCTCAGAAGAATAGATCACAGAGCGAACCGTATGAAGGTCAAATGAGTGATTGATGTTTTACTTGCGGATCAAGAGGTGGCTGTCAAGAGACTCGATAAGCCACCGAACTCTACGCTAGGGCGTATGTACACTGTTGGAGGAAACAATGGAGGTGGAACAAACAGGAGGCCGACCGGCAAGATGGAATGGCTGAGTGAAGCGCATATTGCGCTGGTTGTTCGGTTCGACGATATAAATAGCGAACGTCAGGCGATCCAATGAATTGCTTAGATTCATTCGCGTTCCGTTACAAGAGGAGGTAGGCCGCACCTTGTTTTTGCAGAGGCAACTAAAAAAAGGTGCCCGATTTATTTATGGCAGAGATGCAACCAAAGTGGAACATCCACAGTAAGAAGTTTAATCAGCTCTGGAAGCAATTCCAGAATGGATACAAACCATCGATTTACAATCCTGAACAGGCGGTGGGTTGCAATGGACGAAGAAATAGTTTGATGCTAAGTATTGGCATCGAGCATCCCGATACCATCAAGAAAATTCAATCGATTACCGCCGAGATCGGTCAAATTCCGGGCGTCTATATCATGCCCCCAGAATATTACCATATTACGGTCAAATGGTTCGGATTTCTCGCCGATCAGAAACAGCACGATTACGACATCGAACCCCAAACGCTCGAACAGATTCTTGAGCAAGCGGATCAGATCCTCTCCAAAATACCAGAATTCTCGATCCGGTTAGGACGTGTGAATGCGCTAGGCGGGTTCATTATATTAGAGGTCGAAGACAACGGCGCCATTGCTCAAATTCAAGGGCGTTTTCACGAAGAGGCGACGTTAGTTCCGAGTTACTCAATCGAGGGTGAGAAGTGGCTACCGCATATGAGCATCGCGGGTTTGACAAGTTTGGAAGGGTCAGACGAGCTCAAAGCCAGGGTGAATGAATTACGAGACATCGAGATTGGTGAAATCGGCGTAAGTCAGATAGACCTTTCACAGGCGATCTTGCAGAAGCCGTGCCCGCATTGCCGGATATTGCGTCCCTTTCCCCTGGTACGTACGGATTCGTAGAGGGCCTCCATAGCGACACGGTCGGTGTTCGGGCGTTCGCACAACATGACGTGGGCCAGGCAGAAGCAGACGCTATGCCCGCCAACTTACTTTTCAAACAGACCAGAAGACCTTTCCAAGTTCACGCTCACGTTCTCCCGCCCAAGCAGGGTCCAGCCAAAATTCCCGGTCAAGCCAAAGCACTTCCCGTTGCTCAGGCGTCAGGCGCTCAATTAATTCCGGGGCCAGGTATTTTGTAAAATCAAACCGATGATTCTTTGCGGAAGACTCTCTGAACAGCCAATGGTGCATCAGCCGGCTCAGCTGTGTCTGGTTAGCGTAGGTCGCGTGAAAAATCCGTGAGCTCCGCACGATCAGGTGGTGGGGATCGATTTCGAGCGCAACCTCTCCGGGGAGTTCCACATCCGCCCGATTTTGCTTGGGAGGTTCGTTAGATCCGAATCGCCGCTCCCGCACTGCCCGGACCTCCTCCATCGCCCCATCGATCGAACCGATATGGCTGCCGGGAATCACACGAAGGCAGCCATTTTTGTGCGTGGCACCGGAGAA
Organism: Candidatus Poribacteria bacterium; assembly: GCA_027296925.1. GTDB lineage: Bacteria > Poribacteria > WGA-4E > WGA-4E > PCPOR2b > JAPUIP01. The sequence goes on from JAPUIP010000523.1 coordinate 3,335, forward strand.
GTAATGCATGAACTCAACGTATTTATACTCGCTATCCCGATGCCACAAAAACGATCTCCCCCGCCCTAACTCGTTAATCCCGCCGTTACGAAAGTAGATGTCATCATCCCCCGCCAGTTGCCTTGCCAGCTCAACAATTTCCGGGTGGAGCTCAATTTGCAACAACGGCAGTGCGTGATCTAGATCGCACCAGTATGAGTCAGGCTGCTGTGGCTTGAGCCGGTAGTGATTCCCCTTCGCATCATGGGTAATTGTGGCTGGATCGACGGCAACGCGCTCCACCGCTGCTAAACACGCCTCCGTCAGTTCATGCGGGAATGGACACGGGATAATGACGTAGCCGTCAACTCGGTACGATTCAAGCTGTGCTTCAGTAAATTTCATAGCATTCTTGTCAATACAGTGTGAAGGTTCGTGCTGCGTGTACGCATCATATGGCACGGATGACCCCGCCGAGAACTGACGTCAGCACCACGCACAGACAGCTTACCACCGCCATTCCTTCGGCCGCCATAGATGTTCTTCCTGAACGCCCAATTCCTTCAAAACCGGTTCGAGTTTCGAGAGTTCGCCCAATTCCTCGGCGTTGTGTGCATCGCTGCCAATGAGCAGCTTCACCTCCCGCTCCAGGCACAAGTGATAAAACTCAACCAAGTGCATCTGGTTGTATCGGATGAATTTCGGGCTAATCTCGATGCCAATCCCACGTTGGGCCGCCAGATCCAACTGACGAATCAGCCGCTTCTGATCAATGGCTCGCATCATCTCTTGTCCAAACGCCGCGACCTCCTCTTTGGACATCCGAAAGACGTTTGGCATCACAACGAATGGGTGAACGACCACATCGGTCAACGGGCAAGCCACCGCGGCTTCAAACATATAGATTTCGTGGTTTGCAACCTTCCTCGGGTTTCCGGGGTCTGAAGGGAGCGAAACACCACGTAAATGGTAATGGTTTGGTGCCATCAAAACATAATCGAAATATGACGCCAGTTGAATGTTGATTGAAGCCACCCGGTATTCCAATATATGGGACTCAACGCCAACATGAACAGAAATTGAGGGTTCGCATTTCTTGATTACTTTTCTGACGGCTTCAATGTTCTTCGCCTTATAGCCATAACCGTAATCGTGATCGGTGATACCAATTTCCTTCATGCCCTGCTCTTGTTGAATCTGGATAATTTTTTCGATATCAAAATCCCTGGCGGCGCAGGGAGAAAGCTTCGTGTGGATGTGATAATCACAGTGGAACATTCTTCGGCTCCTTAGGAAAACAGCTTTGACGGATGAAGCTATATCAATATAATTTCGAGTTTGGTACAAGGAATCGTCAAATAGGTTGACTTATTATGACAGATCTCGAAAATGATTGCAAGCAAAAAAGAACTTCTCGGTTGGTTCATTCGCGTGTATACCGTTGATGAGACAGAATAGATGTCATTCATAATGAAACCCCGTCTGAAACTTGACATCGCAGATGATTTTCCGTTAAAATGGATGGTGATACAGGCCGCGTCATTTCACGGCAAAACAGATTCGCTGAGGATATAGAAATCATGAGTGGTATCATTGGACATCTCACATACGCTGTGCTTGGACACAAAGCCGCAGCCGAACGCCAACTCCCGGTTGCACCGATCATCGGCCGCCACTACGCCAGTTATCTAGCGGGTTGCTACCTGGGAGCGGATATTATGACGCTTCCGGGAGGGGCTTGCGCACAGTGTGGCGAGGAATGGGGATATAGCGCTTCCGCGCCGGAGCAGTGTCCAAATGATGGTGGCTCACTTCGTCCTTATGTGCTTCCCTTTGACGGGGCGGATTACAGTCCCCAGGATATTCACCGCATGTTTTACGGCCGCACGCATCTTGTCTTTGGGTGGAGTCCAGACGAAACAGCGCACACGCTATCGTGGGATGCCCTGCCCAACTACTTCGCATCCGTCGTTCGTGACGCGCTTGAATTTTTCGGGCCCGGCGAGCGGCCGCTAGCGTATCTGTTCGGTTGGATGACGCATGTGGTTGGGGATGCGCTGATTAAATCGGTACAGCCGGGGTTGACGCTGTATCTGCTGAACGGTACCTATACCCCTCAAAATCGACCGATCCAAGATCTCTTTTCCTTTCACGAGGTGGGGCGAAAGGAACTCGGATTGAATTGGCAGGCGCTGTTGTCAGATCTCGTTGAAACTCCCGTCGAGCCGATTCAAGCCCACTTCATGCGTTTGGCGCCGCCTCGCGGGGCGTTGGCGCAGCACTTCCCCGATGCCTGGAAACCAACGCAGGAAAAATTGCTGCTGGCGGTCATGGCCGAAAATCGCCGTTATCAACACATCCGAAACAGCAGATTGCTGGCACAATTAGCGTTAACCGATACGCCCGACGGTCAGCAGTGCGATCCGGAATTGAGCGGGCTCACCGGTGGACTGACTTACGCGCAAATGGTCGAGCTGGCAGAGCAGGCGAATTTTCGCCATGCCCTCTGGCAGATTGGCGAGGCGATTGCTGAACGCTTCGAGGCGGCCACTCTCCGACAAACACTGTTTCAGGATTTTCCCATTTCGGATGGCCCAACCTGGAAAGCACTCACGGACAGATGGTGCCATGACAAAATGAGCCAATGAGATCTGATTTCTCTCTACGTGTTCCGGCTGATATTTCACATTTTCTATATCATACTTTCCGAACCGATCCAACCCGAGCGCTCATCGCTTTGATGATTCTCGCTCATCTTCTCCCAATTTGGCTCATTCATTACTATCCCACCCAGGATGGACCAAGCCACATCGCCAATGCGGTCATCCTCAAGGAGTACGCCCAGCACGAAATCTTTCAGGAATACTTTCGCCTCAATCTCAAGCCTGTCCCGAATTGGTTCTCGCATGCGACGCGGTTGTACGACTATTTGACCCAAGTCGCATCCATCGCCACTTACGATGCGCAATATATCGTTCCCAGGATACTTGTATGGCTACTGATTGCCCTTTTAATTTATGGGCTCGCGGACCGGTTGAATCTTTTCGGATGGGATGCTAAACGCGGACGTTTTCAGTTTCGTTTTCAGAATTGTGCTTGTGGCGATGCAACTGTATATGAATGTCAGATACTATCGAACGCTCAGCCGGGATTTGGAGGAGTTCACATCAGGCATGCACCTCATTGAGCGGAACCGGACATTTCTCCCGCTATCGTTCAATCACAGGGGTTCACTCGACGGCAATCGGATTGGCGTGTTTGTCCACGCCATCAACTATTACGTCGCTGAAACGCGCGGAGTTGATTTCGATAACTACGAAGCGACCACCGGTTACTTTCCGGTGAACTTCAACCCCGACTTACAGCCGGGGATTGATCGCCCGCACCTGTCTGTGATTGAAGGCAGACCGGAGGAGATGCAACCCGGCAAGTATGTGGCTCGGGTCGATTATATCGTCACATGGTCGATGGACCTCGATTTCCCCGTTGTGGCGCGAATTCGGGAACATTATCAACAGATCTATGTCAGCGACAATCAGCGATTGCGAATTTTTGCACGGAAGGAGTAATCAGGTTGGAAAGCAGATCAGCCAATCGGCGAATCAGCGAATCAACGAATCAACGAATTCGGAATTACGTTTCACGCATGATGCACGCTCCATCGCATATCATGCTCTACACTTTAGGCATTATACTTTTCGCATATTTTATTCAGCCTGGCGCCGCTGCTCCGCCAAATCCTTACCGCTTTTACGACTACAATGCCATGACAGACGCCTGGACACCGAAGCCGGGGGCAGACACCGCTCAATTCATGAGTGCGTTACAAGGCTGCTGTCTTGCGCGAGAACAGGGCGTTTTGCAAGGAGACGGCATCGAGTTTGTTCTCGCCATCAAGATCGATTTCTCCGATCAGCCCGGCAGGCGCCCCGGTGCGGAGTTCGATCAATTTTTCTTTGCGGAAGCGGGCGTTTCGCTGCAAACTTACTTCAACGAGGTTTCTTACGGGCAGATGGATGTTCAGCCCGGCCCGGCGGGGGGTGTACTTCCGAAGGGAAATAACTGGGTACGCGCCCAGAAAACGATGGGGTATTACGGTGAGGGGCGGATCAACGAAAGTCGCTACCGAGAGCTTGTTCGTGAGGCGTGTGAGGCAGTGGATGCCAGCGTCGATTTTTCACAGTACGACCGCGATAACGATGGGGTCGTAGATCACGTTTTTGTCATCCATTCGGGAGACGACGAGGCCTCGACCTTCACCGGTTTCTACGGGGATAACATCTGGTCGATTTTGACACGTGAAGTCAACGCGACTTTCGATGGCGTGCGGGTGAGTACCGCTGTTGTTGCGGCGGAGGAACCGAGTTTCGATAAGCCACATCTCGGCATCTACTTCCACGAATTCTTTCATGATTTCGGCGGTCCCGATGTGTACGGTGCAGGGATTACAGATTCTCGCGACCACAAGTGGGGATTGATGGGCGCGTTCGGTCCCTATCAAGGCGAGTTCATTAATGAAGCTGGCGATGGCTTGCGTCCCAGCCACATCATTGGCTATCTGAAATGGGATTTTGATGCCCGCCCGGAAAATGGGCGGCTCGGCTGGATTCAGCCGGTCGAAATCACGGAGAACATCTCCAATCTGCCCATACCGAGCTTTGCGCTCCCGCCACGTGAGGACAAACTCTTCAAAATCGACATCCCCGGAAAAGTGGATGAAACCGGAGATAGTGTCGAATTCTTCCTCATTGAGAACCGTTATCGGGAATCCGGTGCGATTTTCGACGCCCGACTGCCCGAATCCGGTATTCTCATCTGGCACATCGATGAAACGCAGGTACGCCCCATTTTTGATATGGATGCCGCGCGACAAATCTGGCTCGAAGACCCTAGCGATCCAGATCACATCGGCGTCGATCCGAACAACCCGAATTTCAGCGATATCCGCCGCGTTACGGAGGGCGCCGCGTATTCTGCAGACGACAACCAGATTTCTTTTACCCCCGCCACTCGCCCCAACAGCAACGCCAGCGATGGAACGGTTTCGGGAATCGCCATTACCAACATCGGCCCTGAGGGGCAGACCATGCAAATCTCGGTGTCGTTTGGGGACACGTATGAGCCGAACGATGATCTGGCGACCGCCTTCCCGATTGAGTTCGGCCAAACTTATGAGTCCTTTATTTTCGATGGGGCGGATGTGCGGGATGTCTACCGGTTCGACGCGATACGCAACGAAGCGATTGTGATTATGTTCACCGCTCCTCCGGAGATGGTTGATTATCGATTAGCACTTCTCGATGCCAATGGTCGGAAAATTGTCGATGGAGAAAAGGTTGGCCCCACCGAACAACGGATCATCTATCAACCGGAGGAGACGGGGCTGCTTCACATTTCGGTCGAATCCCAATTCGGCTTCAGTGATGTCGATTCATACCGCCTAACCGTCGATGCCGTTCAGATCCAATCTGGAGTGTTGAAACTCGCGCAGATTCGCGTTTTTCCGAATCCCGTCCGCGCGGAACATACTGAAGCGATCTTCTCCTATACCATTCCTGACTTCCAACGTGCCGAACAGGTCGAGCTCGAAATCTTCAATATCGCCGGCGATTTGGTTCACACGGACGTTCGTCAAAGTGTCATTGGATCCAGCCAATTCCGCTGGACTGGCGCAAGCAATCAGGGAGAAGCGGTCGCTAACGGCATCTATATTTACGTGATTTCTGCAAGGCAGGGCGAGGAAACGGTTCGTGAAATTGGGAAGGTGGGTGTGGTGAGATGATGGGTAGGTAGACATGATATTTTTGAGCTTGCTATTCTGGATGATTCCGATAGATCTCGTTTTCAAACTCACGTATGTTGCCGGGCCACGGATAATTCGTCAGATGCTCGATCCCGTCAAGTGCGAACCCGTTGATTGCCTTGCCAAGTTGATGACAGGCCTTCTGCAGGCAATGTTCAGCCAGGAGGGGGATGTCCTCGGCTCGTTCCCGCAGCGTCGGGATGTGGATGTGGAACACATTCAACCGATAGTAGAGATCTTCCCGGAACTTCCCCGCCCCAACCGCCTGCGCCAGGTCCCGGTTATCGATTTGAGTGGCTTGCGTTGGCGGGTTCCAGTCATCCTCGTAACCTTGAAGCTTGTACCGATAGATGCGCTTCTCCGGGTGGGTTTTAAAGTCGATGGAATTGTAGTCGAACGTGATACGCGCGCCATCAACGGCGGG